>JBAWWO010000002.1 GCA_037146715.1 Alphaproteobacteria bacterium | reverse complement strand
GAAACGTGTTGCTAGATGCGTCTTCTGCAGCTGGGGCAAATGCAAACGGCATAGGTATTGCTGACAGTTTTAGCTGGAGCTCAAACTATGATCTGTTGCTAAAAGTCGGGGATGATACACTTAGCCACACAGGCCAGATTTATTTTGCTGCGGGAGTCAGTCTTGGCAATACAACAGGACTAGGAAATTTATATCTTTATGTAGCCGCACAAAATAGCCCTTTCACATCCGCATTTAAGCTATTGGACAATAACGCATCTATTCAAGGAAATGCTAACAAAAATCATGTGACCTTAAGTCTTCCCAGTAACTATAGCCTAAGCTCATCAACAACTGCATGGACATCTTCCCCAGGCACTAATGCCTTAACACTAACAAATATTGCATCCTATGTGGTTAGGCAAACGACAAGTACACCCAACTTCGGTAGTATTCCAAGCCATTATGATGGATTTCATATTACACAAGATATCTCACTATCAAGCAACACCAACTTAGGAAGCTTGCCCGCAGGTGCAGCCCTAATTGGTGCAAGCTTTCTAGGAACAGCTATTCATTACACAAACTATCCCGGAGCATTCACAGTAGACTTATCAAATATAAATACCATTACATTTACGCATGCTTCCCACGGTCTTTTTGCTACATCTAACAATGGTGATAATCTAGTTGCGTACCTGGGTGTAGAGTTGCTGCATAACGTAACAGCAGCAATTAGCTCAAATGTCAGCACCTATGGCATCCTAGCTGATCAGTATGAGGGGTCTTCAGGGCATCCCTCCAGAATTAATAATATTTCTATAGATGGTTCTAGCGGAACCTACACAATTACCTCTAATGCCAGAGATTCTTATATAGGGGGCCTCTTTGGTCTATCTAACTATCTTACTGCTACGGGAGAAGTTGATGTTTCAAATGTCGCGATCAACTCAACTAGCGCCACCTCAAGTAGTATCGGAGATTATGGTGGAGCCATAGGAAAGATCGCATCCGGCAGCAACTCATTTGTTACGCTAAATGTGACGAATCCATCTGTCACTACCAATAATGGGAGTGGTGGTACTATTAATCTGGGAGGGGCCATAGGAGTTTCTAATGCAAACACAAGTATTTCTAATTTATCTTTAACCGGATTTTCTTATAGTTTGACTGGCACTAGCCCTACTCTCTACTTAGGATCTGTTATTGGGCAATATACAGCTGGCACAAATACTCTTGGAGCAGTCAATATTGACACTGTCACCTCTGGCCACTTATGGTCTGCTGGCACTATTGCAACCCCAACCATAGGTAGCTTAACCGTTACCGGGGCGACATCCCTTAGTCAAAATGTAACAACCACAGGGAATCAAACTTATGAAGGAACAGTAACGTTAGGGACAAATGTCACCTTAGATGCAGATGGAGCAGCCATTAGTCTAGCGGATGTAGATGGATCTTCCAGTTATTATACTCTAACAATTGGTTCAACGGCTGTAGCAAGAAGTACTGTTTCCTTTGGAACCGTTGGGGCGGGATTTGTATACAATGCCTTGGGCGCCCTGACTATTACTAACAATATTCCCACGACTTTAAATGGAAGCGTCTCAACAACAGGTGTTCAATCTTACGAGGGGTGCGTGACCTTAGGGGAAGATACGACCTTAACAACAACAAGCTCTCCCATCACATTCAGCAGCACATTAGATGGGAATCATGCTCTTGTGCTTGTCACAGGTACAGGAGTTGTCACATTTACAGGAGTTGTAGGTGGGGGAACAAATTTGACTTCCCTTGATAGTACACCAAGCAACACTGTCGCGATAAATAATAACATCATCACAACAGGGTCCCAATCTTATGTGGGGATAACCTTAGGTGGAGATGCTACTTTGAAGACGACGAATAGTAATATAGGGTTTAGTGGTACGATAAGCGGGGCCCATGCTCTTACCCTTAACACAGGATCTGGAGGAAGCGCCGGCAGCGTGACTTTTGGCGGGAATGTGGGCTATACGCCCCTAACTGCCTTAACTTCTCTCAACACAGGATCTGGAGCTGTTAGCCTAACCGGAAATGTCACTACCACGGGAGCAGATGGTCAAAACTATGGTGGAACCATAACATTGAACAGCGGGTCTGTTCTAACGGCAGGAACTGGACTCATTATCATGAGTAACGTCAGTGGAGAGAGTTCTAATCTACACATCGCATCAGCATCAGCGGTTACTTTTGGTACAATTACAAACGTACATACTTTACAAATAGATTCAACCATTCCTGCCACCTTAACAGGTGACGTTACAACCACAACCGCTCAAACTTATCCGGGAACTGTAACATTGGGGGGTACCCCATCGGGAACAATCATTTTAACGAACAGTAGTGGAGATATCTCTTTTTACAGCACTGTTGATGCCACACCTGATGGAGAGGGCGGAAGTCAAGGACAGGCCCTAACTCTTGCTGCGACCGGAAATGTGAATTTTGACGGAAATATGGGATTAATCTATGCTCTGGGTTCTTTGAATACAGGGGCAAGCGCTGTGAACATGGGGCCGGCGGGGGGGGCAACTCCAACTTCTATTGCTACCACAGGTGCTCAAACCTATGGTGGAACGATGACTTTGAGTGATGATATGGCCTTAACGGCCGGGGGTACCATCGAATTGGGTGCAGTTACTGGGCAAAACTATAGCCTTAATATTGCAGGAAACGCTGTAGATCTGAATGATAATATTTCTGGCGTAAACAACCTTAGTATCAATGATGGGTTGCCCGATAACACTATCACTTTAAGCAATAGTATTTCTGGCATCACTACTTCAGGGTATCAAACCTATGGTAGTCCAATGACTTTGGGTACAAATTTGACTCTTGAAGGTAGCACTATTACGTTAAAAGCTATTACAGGGGCAGGCAATAATTTAACCATTACAGGTAACAGCGTTCTGGATGGAGCCTTTAGTGTTGTTGGTAATTTCAGTGTTTCGGGAACAACTGCCTTAAATAACTCTATAACAACATTAGGAACACAAATCTATACAGGAGCGATGACATTAGGTGCAGATTCTACTCTGACCACAACAGATCATAATATCACCTTTGGTGGCGCTATTGATGGGGCCCATGCACTTACCTTAAGCACAGGAGTTGGAGCCCTTTCTTTTGGGGGAAGTGCGGGAACGACTACACCACTAATCTCTCTA
Organism: Alphaproteobacteria bacterium; assembly: GCA_037146715.1. NCBI lineage: Bacteria > Pseudomonadati > Pseudomonadota > Alphaproteobacteria > Alphaproteobacteria bacterium. The sequence continues at coordinate 143,951 of JBAWWO010000002.1, read as the reverse complement.
GACACGGGATTAGGGCCGATTAGTATGGGGAGATTAAGTCCTATCTCTATCACCACTACAGGCGATCAAACTTATAGAAATACCCTGACTTTGAATGATGATCTTACCCTAAGTTCAACAGAAGGGGGGACAGTTGTTTTACAAACTGTTGCCGGAAATGGACACAATTTTACCCTTACAGGAAACATGACCCTGAATAATCCAATTAATAATATTAATAATCTTAGTGTGAATAATGGTTCTGATTATTCGGCAAACACAATCACTTTAAATGAAGATATCACCACAACCGGTAATCAAATCTATGGGGGCACTGTTACATTAGGAAACACCAGAACCCTAACAGCTGGAAACAGCAGCACTCTTACCCTAGGTAATGTTGATGGAACCATATCTGCTTATAGCTTAACAATTAATGGATCAACATCTGGTGTAACACTAGGAAACATTGGATTTTCCAATCCTTTAACTACCCTTTTAATAAACGATACTAATGCGATTACTCTTAACGGGGGCATTACTACTGTAGACAGTCAAACCTATTCTGGAACTGTTACCTTGAATACAGATTCTACTCTGGAATCAACGACAGGAAATGTCACTTTGAATACGTCCATAGCGGGGGGAGGCAACAGTTTAACGCTTTCAGCAACGGAGGGACTTGTCACCATGAATGATACCGTTGACAATATAGATAACCTAAGAATTGATGGCCCCTCAAAGCTAAATGTTTCTATTACGACTACAGGTACTCAGGTCTACACTGGACTTGCAACCTTGGGCGGCAATACAACTTTAAATGGAACCTTTATCACTCTGGCAGATATTAGCGGAGTAACCAGTGGAACCCATTATGGTTTGACTATTGCCTCATCAACTGGAAGCGTAGGATTTGGTAATGTGGGAGGAGGAGGCAACTATTTAACACACTTAACCATCACAAATCCGATTACTATTGTTTTGGGAGGAAATGTATCTACTTCTGCCAACCAACTGTATGGGGGAGCCGTTACCCTAGGTACCAATACGTCCTTAAACAGTAGTAGTAATCCTATTAATTTTCAAAGTGCAATTAATGGGAATTATGATCTTATTTTAAGTACAGGAACAGGGTCCATCACATTTGGGGGCAATGTGGGTTCAGGAACTTCCCTAGCTTCTGTGAACACAGGGATTGGACCTGTTAATTTATATGGCAATGTCACTACCACAGGAACACAGACCTATTCGGGCAGCATAACTTTAGGGGCTGACAATTTAACATTGACAGGAGGTACGATCAGTTTAGGACCTCTTATAGCAACAGGTACAGGTACTCCATATAACTTGACCATCACTGGAAACAGTGCTTTGAATGGACTGTTTACCAATATCAATAATTTTAGTGTTTCTGGAACAACGGCCTTAAACAGTTCTATTACAACATCAGGAACTCAAACCTATTCTGGTAATGTTACTTTAGATTCAGATTTTACTTTAACTTCTGAAACCAATTACATCGAATTTGATGGAAGTGTTGACGGCGCGCATAATCTAATCATTGCAACTCCCACGACTCAGGTGACTTTTGGTTCTGCTAACTTAGCATCATTAACTATAGGAAGTGGGGTTTCTACTATTCTGACTAGTAATGTCACAACCACAGGTGATCAAACCTATGGGGGTGCAATTACCTTAGCCGCAGATCCAACCTTAAGAGGAGACACGATAACTATTGGCAGCACCATTGATGGGGCACAAGATCTTTTTGTTTATGCAAACACAATTAACTTAAATGCTGATATAGGAGACACAACCCCCATAACCAGCCTAACCGTTGGTCCTAATGGTGCTGCAAACCGAGCCCTTACCGTAAATGGTACCAGTTCTATTGCGACAACTGGAAACCAAAGTTATACGGCGTCTATGACATTGGATAATGACCTGGCTTTGAAAGCAACCAATGGTTCAATTGAGTTCTCTGCTGATAGCACTATCACAGGATCTTATGCTTTAACTATTCAGGGAACTACAGGTGGAGGAATTGTTACCCAAGCTAATTTGCCTGTTTTAAATACTGTACCTTACTTAACGACTCTATCTGTCACTGCCAGCGCTATAGATTTAATTGGGGATGCTACAACGACGGGACCACAAACTTATTATGGGCCAGTAAATTTGGCTGCAACGCCGATTACATTAACGACAACTGGTATTTCTGGCCTTATTTCTTTTACATCAACCCTTAACGGGGCCTCTGTCTTGACAACGAATTCAGGATCGCAAGGAGTATACTTTGGTGGGGTTGTTGGTGGAATAATTCCACTGATATCGATGGATATTTCAGGGGTAGGAACGATTACCATACGTGATAATGTTACAACACAACTGCTCCAAAGCTATACGATGCCGGTAAATCTAGGCAATAACCTAGCATTGACCGTAACAACATCTCCCGCCACTAAAGATGATGGCATTCTATTTATTAACAGTACAATAACAGGTAACGCACTTGGCGGTCCATTTAATCTAACCATTGATGTCCCATCAGGTAGAGGCGGAGTAAAATTAGCTACAGTTACGGGTGTCAACACATTAGTACTAGGGAACAGCACAACCCCAAACATAGCTTTTACCGGAAACATAACGACAACAGGCAATCAAACTTATCATGGGCCGGTAACCGTAGGAGCAGACTCTACTTTAACAACCAATACGGATATAATTTTTAGCAGCAGCATTAATGGATTTGAAACCTCATATAATCTTACTCTTTCTGCAGCTAATATTAGCCTGCCTAATAATATAGGAACGACACATTCCTTAAGCAATTTAACGGCAACGGCCTTGAATGGGGGCAGTTTGGGCAACATTACCCTAGGAAATATAACGACTATCACAGAAGGGCTACAAATTTACACTGGTGCTGTTATCTTAAATGGTGATGTCACATTACAAACCGTTACTGGACAAATTGGATTTCAGACTTTCACGAATGGGTTTGGAAGACAAGCGCCTAGCACAATCGATGGCGCCCACTCTTTAACAATTCAGGGCGCCCCCGATGGAGGAGTCGTAGAGACGCTTCAACTACCCCTTATAGGGTCAGGCACACCCCTTACAAGTTTAAATAGTATAGCGACTCTTATAAACTTAACTGACAATATAACCACCACAGAAAGTCAAACTTATACAGGCACTACAAATCTATCTGGAACAGATGCCACCCTAACAAGCACTGCCAACAATATAAGTATTGGGGCGATCACAAGCACTCCCACGGCGCAAAATCTAACCTTAAATGCAGCAGGAACCCTATCCATGGGTCAAATAGGGGTTTGGACGGGGGCTCCGCTGACCTCTTTAACCACCACAGCCCCAGCCATAACTTTAAGCGGTAGCGCCTATACAGTGAACAATCAAATCTATAACGGCACCGTAACAATGGTAGGCATTCCAACTCTTTACACCAATCAATGGCCAATCTATACGGTTGAACCAGGTACTTGGATAGTTTTTAATCCTGCCCCTGGGCCAGTTGCAGAGACATATATTATTTATAGAGGCCCCCCAACACCACCCCAACCAGAGCCCCCTCTACCGCCAAATCCAACGAACAATAATGGGGGAAATGGTGATCTTCCGACTGATCCGGGTTTGGGATCAAACCAGGATTCAGGACAAGGAGGTAATGGAGACGGCAATTATACAGCACCTGATGGATCTTATACCATTGAAATAGCACCCGGTGATGTCCCAACAGACCCTGCGGATCCCGGAACAGTGGATACAACATTCACCCCTGATGATATCACAGGGCAACTTTTAGGAGGTTCCCCAGATTTGGGTGGGGATGAAAATCAGGGAGGATCTGATGGGTTTACGAATGATTCAGGTAACCCAATAGACCAATCACAACAGCCTGTTGACCCCACAGATTCTGGAACCCAAGATACTTCGTTTAGTCTAAGCGTTAATGGGTCTCAGGTTGTTTCAAGTTTAGATGCTGCAGAAGATGATTCATCTAATTTCCAAAATCTTGAATGGATTCCTATTGGTCCTGTAAAACTTGCGCCGGCCTTACAGAAGGCTCTTGAAGACCATGATGTAGGTAATCAAACCTATGATCCCGATTATAAAAGGAAAACCCATGCTTTGGAGAAAAAGCTGAGAACCCTCCGTCAGGAAAATATCAGAGGCAGCGATGAAAATGATAATAGAATTTTAGCCAATAAAATCTCAGATATGGAATATCAAGGTCCTGCATTTAACATGGATCATCGCTTTCTATCAGTAAAGACAGATAACCTCCCTGCTGAACTGCAAAAAGATATAGAAAGAATTAAAAAAGAAGAGCTGATTGCAAAAAATCTTTTATCTCAGGTTAATGATTTAAAACTGCAAGAAAATAGGCGGGATTAACTTATAAGAAACAAGCTATAGCTAGATTACTTTAAAGGATACGAGGCACGAGGAGAGAGGCTTAGTAAAACCTAGTTGAACGACATATGTCCTTTATAAGGAATCGGCTATATCGAAAATTTAGCTTGCCCAATGAGGCTACTTAATGGTATTTACTTTGTCAGTGATGCGGGGCGTAGCGCAGTCTGGTAGCGTACCTGGTTTGGGTCCAGGTGGTCGGAGGTTCGAATCCTCTCGCCCCGACCACTAAAAAGAAGAAAGTCGACACGATGGAAAAAGATCATCCCCTTGAAGAAAATATGATGGAAGAATCTGAACAAGCAGAAGATTCCCCGCAGGCTCCTGAAAAGAATTTTGAAGAGGAAATTTCTCTGCTCAGAAATCAATTGCTTCGCGCATTGGCTGAGGTAGAAAACACACAAAAGCGCGGCCACAAAGAAAAAGAAGATACACAGAAATATGCCATCACTAACTTTGCCCGTGATCTTCTTGTCATCAGCGACACATTAGATCGTGCCCTTAGCAGCATTCCCGCCGAAGAACGTGAGAAAGAGGGATTCTTAAAAGTTCTATGTGATGGTCTTTTGCTCACTCAAACAGAACTGTCTAAAGTTTTTAGCCGCCACAAAATTGAAGTGGTGAACCCTCTTCACCAAAATTTTGACCCGGCCCTGCACCAAGCTGTGGCCCAGTTAGAAGATGGAAATCATGCATCGAACACGGTTTTGGAAGTTTTTCAAAAGGGATACACGCTTTCAGGACGATTGCTACGCCCAGCCATGGTTAGTGTAGCAAAGTAGATCCTCTTAAGGACTGAATAGCCTGTTTATAGCCGTGGGCGCCCCTGGAAAAAATACTGGTTCCTGCCACCAGCACGTCTGCGCCCATTTGAATAGCCAAGGGTGCTGTTGATTCGTTGACTCCCCCGTCTACAGAAAATTCAATTTTTAAGCTCTGTTGATCTCTGATTTGGCGCAATATTCTCAATTTTTCCAGGCACTCTTCTTGAAATTCTTGCCCCCCGAATCCAGGTGAAACCGTCATAATCAGGACCTGATCCAATTGGTCAAGATAGGGCAGGATGCCATCAACATCTGTTTCAGGATTGATAGAAACTCCCACTTTTCTTCCCAAGGATTTTATCTGATGAATATAAGATTCCACCATGGCTAATTCTGCATGAACAATCAGCATATCAGCGCCTGCTTTCGCAAAGGCTCCTAAAAATAACTCTGGATTTGTGACCATCAAATGAACTTCAAAAGGCAGTTGCGTATGGGGACGAATTGATTTAACTACAGCAGGTCCCATGGTTAAATTAGGTACAAAATGACCATCCATAATATCAATATGAATGCGGTCAGCGCCGGCCATTTCAACAGCCTGTATTTCAGCCCCCAGTTGAGCAAAATCTGCAGCTAAAATAGAAGGGGATATTTTTACTTTTCCGATCATCATCTCTTGACACTACATTATTGACCCCTTATAGATCAAGTGTAGTGAGAACAAGTCAGCGAAGTTTAAAGAAACGAGCTAGACTTTTGGCGGAGTAGCTCAGTCGGTTAGAGCGGTGGAATCATAATCCATGTGTCGGGGGTTCGAATCCCTCCTCCGCTACCAATTCAATCGTTCAAGTCCATAAGTTGGCATCATCTGATTATCTTTACAGATTTTTTCAATAGATTCTAAAGAAAGGCTGTGATACAGACCCGCCTGAATAAACACACAATCTATCCCAACCCCTGTAGCCCCCAAAATATCTGTAAACAAGCCATCCCCAATGGCCAGCACTTTGTCTTTAGGGGGGGGCCCCAAATTTTTCAAAGCTTGCTCATAAATAGAAGGATAAGGTTTCCCAAAATAATAGACTTTCCCACCCTGTTTTTCATAATCGTCCGCCACAGTGCCAGGACACATCACTTGTGTAGTGCCATGGATGGCCGATTTATCGGGATTTGCACAAATTAAAGGCAAACCAAGTTTTAAAGATTCTTCTATCACATAGGCCGTTGTTCCAGGAATGCCAGTCATCAAAACATAGTCAGCTTTTTCTATGGAAGTAACTACGGGACCGGGAATCGCCTTCACAATACTTTCATGAAAAACTGGATCCCCCAAGAAATAACATGATTTATGGGCCCAATTTTCTTTAAGAGCCTGAAGGCAAGAATCGCCCGAACTATAAACCCTGGGACCATCTAAGGGGAGCCCAAGTTCTTTCAGATGGGCTTCTAACACGTAACCAGGTCGGGGTGAATTCGTTAAGAACAGAATGTTTTTTTTATGTGCCTTCAGATTGCTGATGCACATATCAACCCCGGGCAGAAGATTATGCCCGTTATGAACTACTCCCCATAAATCAATCAAGAAGTAATCATACTTGCTATAAAATTCTCGTAGACCCGTATAAATTTTTAATGACATTTTTTTGTATTTTTCTGATAATCTTGAATGTAATCAAGTGGTTACCTTGCGTCAATTCCTAAAATAGAAAAATGATCGATTATACAATTTTGCAACAATCTTTGGCCCATCAGACTTTCGGACCTGGTCTTTATCTTGTAGCAACCCCTATTGGAAATCTAGCCGATCTCAGTCTTAGAGCCTTGGAAACTTTTGAAAAAGCAGACCTGGTTTTATGTGAGGATACTCGTGTAACAGGGGCTTTACTAAAAATGCTCGGGCTGAAAAAAACCTTATGGTCCTATCATGATCATAACGAAGACCGTCAGGGGCCTAAGATTATTGAAGAACTTAAAAAGGGGAAAATCATTGTGTTGGTATCAGATGCGGGAACGCCTCTGATCTCAGACCCGGGCTATAAACTGGTTGAAGATGTCAGAAAACAGGGGATCCACGTAACATCCGTTCCCGGTCCAGTAGCCTTTGTGAATGCTTTAATTTTATCAGGCCTTCCAACAGATCGTTTTTTCTTTGGGGGATTTTTGCCCCACAAGGGCAAGAAAAAAGTTTTGGAGCAATATAAGGCCTTTCCCTTTGTACTTATTTTTTACGAGGGGCCCACCCGCATCAAATCAACGTTGGCTGCCATCCATGAAATCTTAGGTGATCGATTTGTGGTTTTGGCCAAGGAACTGACCAAAAAGTTCGAACAGGTGACGGGGGGACAAACATCTGACCTTTTGGCAAAGCTGGATCAAATAAATCTTAAGGGAGAATTCGTTATCCTTGTGGCCCCAAGTTCAGAGCCCCTATCAGAAGAAACATCCCTAAAAGTTTATGAAGATACCTTGAAAATTTTTTCCCTAAAGGAAGGAGCCACTCATCTGGCTAAAGCCTTAGGAAAATCAAAAAGGGAAGTATATCAGAAGTTGCTTGAAACGAAAAAACTATAAGATTATTTACCCAATTTGACCAGAGGGGTCTCAATCCTTGTGCAAATCTTCTGCATCTTCTACTTTAATAAAAGGAACTGACAAATCATCTTGTGGATTCACAAAAGGTTTGGGCCTTTTTGTATCGCTGACATACAAAGTTTCGGGCAACTTTAAATCCGGCAGAACGATTGTTTCTTGCTGCTCCCAATAGTACAAAAGTAAAGATAAACTACATAGACTAAGTCCTAACACAACACCTATAGCAGGCAACCAATGATTCAGTTGTTTCCGAACAGAAATTTTTTGCTTAATAGGCTTGTTCTTGTGGGGGATTTCATAGAAGCGTTGGGGAGTTTTTTTGGCCCCTTTTGGATTCAGTATAAAAATTTTTGCCATAATTAAGTATCCTTTCTAAGCTATACCTTCAGTGGTTTGTCTATTTCCTGACGTAAAAATGGCAGCAGAATCTGTGTCAGGTTTATTTAATTCCTCCATAGGAACCTTTCCATAAATAGCCATTAAATTTCGTCCCGTTACCCAGGCCACATGATGATCAAAATTTGGGGTTGGTGCCTGATCTATGAAACCTAAATCTTCAGCTGCATTTTGTTTTTCGCCTGCAGTTAAACCTTCCCTATTTCTATATAAATGCCCTGGTGATCCTTTGTAAGCTCCCCTCCCTTTTTCCCCATAGCTGATCAGGGTTAGAAGGATGGGATCAGGGCCCGCATAGGAAGAAATATTTAAAGGAAAGGGCAGGCGCATTTGACAAATTGTTTGTATTTTTCTAGTAACAAACCCAGGATTCGGCCAGCCCCCTGCATAGGTGAAATAATGATTAAATCCATCCTTGCTATAGTCAGCCGGTAGTCCCAAGGTTTTATAAGGCACCAACCCCACCAGATCTTTTTCAGAAGAAGCCCTAGAACGTGCCCACCCAAATTGATCGGGTAGAGCATAAGGGTCAGCTGGCAAAGGGATGTATCCATATTGAATGCTAAAAGCAGCAACGCTATGAAAAATACGTTCCTGTCGTTCTGTTGTTTCTTTACGTTTTTGCAAAGTTAGATAGGAAAAAATCTTCGGCATCCCAAACCCTAGAATAATCCCCATAATCAACAGAGCGATCGCCACCTCAATCAACAAAAATCCTTCATCATTTTTAAGCAGCTTATAGGGCGACATAAACTACACACGCTGGATTTTTTGTTTTTCCATTAAATTGGCCCTGATCAATACAGCTGCCCGGTGGGACATTAGCACCATCTTTAACTTGAACCGATCCTTCATTCGGATTCGGGTTATCCATTTTTTGGCAAAGGGTCTTTGCCTGAATAGGGGTTAACAGTGCTCCATCATTTTTGGATCCATTTCGTTCGCCCAACAGAAACCAATTCCCGGGAAGATCTGGGGCTGGAGTATGGACAACTGTGACGCATCCCCCGATTTTTTCTTGAGGGGCCTCCTTTGTAGATGCTTGTAGAAAACCAGATACAGATAGATGGGCCCAAAATTGGCTAGATTCAGAATCTTCCACCGCTCCATTCCCGTTTCCATCTTTTAAAGTTGAATTCAAATAGGTCGTCGCCTCAGGAAAATCTCCGGGCAAAAATCCATAGCGGTCTTGAAACAATTGGGTGGCAACCCGATAAGTTTCTAAATTTTTTATAACGGCTTGTAATTTAGAGGTTTCCAATAATTCCTTCCCCTTTAAAACACCCCCTATTAGTAAGCCAATAATCAGAAGGGCAATAGCCACCTCGATCAACAAAAAGCCTTCAGTGTTTTTTACGGGTTTTATAAAGAAAGAGAGTTTTTTCATGCGGGTTTATTCTCCAGAGGTCTGGGGTCTTTCGTAAATCTGTCATACAAGCGAAAATCGGCTGCATCAGGGCGGCTTTCACTTAGGATGGTGGCCCGTATAAATATGACCAATTCAGAAACCACTCGCGCCTGTCTTTTTGAGGTAGTTAAAAAACTAACAGCCGAATCCGCCGTTCCGGGGATGCCGGCGGAACCCGTTTCAGCGCCTTCTGTCATTAACCCCCCCAGAACCGCAATGCCCCCAGATTTTATACGCAAAACTGAATCAATTTCCCGAACAGCCACCACGGGAAATTCAGATTTTAAATTAGCCGAAGGGGTGGGTAAAGATTGGTTGAGCAGCTGAACAGCCGGATCCTCTTTAGTCGCAATCAGTCTGGAAATAGTGGGGCGTAATGTTAAAATAACTTCATCGGATTCTTCGTCAATAGACGGTTGCACCGCCATGACAAGGCCAATCGGAATGCTGCGGGGTTTGCTGGTAGCAGAAACCAGGGTGCCATAGTTTATGTTGCTACTATTTAGAAACTGCCGGTCTGCGGTAATGTCAAAAAAGATATAATTTTCTGCCACTTTTAAAATGGCCGTTTGATTATTTAAAACAGTCAGACGCGGGCTGGAAAGGGTTCGCACCGTTCCAAAAGCTTCCATAAAATTCAGCATGGCAGAAAGGGATGGCCCACTTAGCCCCAAACTAATCACTTGGGATGTTTCTGGGTTAGATACAAGGGCTGATCTCTTTTGTGCCATGGTCCCCAACATGCTGGTTGCATTCAAGTCGCCCGTGAATCCGTTATGAGGGCCCGAAGATGAATAGGCTCCAATTCCATAGTGGCCGATCCGTTGCCAATCTATGCCGCTTTTGTATTCCTCGTTTAAATGAACTTCCACTACCTTGGCTTCAATCAGAATTTGGGTTGATGTTTTTTTGCGTAAATTGGCCATAAAATCTTGAATGATTTTATGCTGCTTTTCTGTCGCAAAAACAGTCACGATTCCCGCTTGTTTATGGATAGAAAAGGATGGTTTTTTGTAGGCTATTTTTTTCTTTTTCTCAACAGTTCTCACGCGATTTACTTTTTCTTGGGGCAGCAGATCGTCACTTAAAATTTTCTTTTCTTCATGAATTTCTTGCTCCTCATCAAAGGTGGTTTGGGAACTTGAGATCTGCAAAATATTGGCCAAGCTATTTTCCAACTCGGCCCAAAAATCAATATTATTTTTACTTGAAATAATGCTGGAAGACCCATTAGCTAAGCTTTGATCTGAATCTGTTTTTCCAAAGATATTACTGTTGATAGAAACTTGATTTTCCGTGTTGCGTTCAAGAGATAGAAACTGGGCATTATAGGTTTTAAGATAGGGTAGATCTCGTTCAATCCACAGAATTTCATGATCAACTTTATAGCGCAAATTAGCCATGTGACAAATGGTTTCAATTACTTTTAGAAAGGGCTGTTTTTCAACCTGATAGTTAACGCTGCCTTCCACATTTTTGTTTAAAACCAAACTGATCTTAGCCTGAGTAGCTAGTTTTTTCAGAATCTCTTTCACATCCATAGTGTCATCAATGCGCAAAGAAACCCGCTTATTGAAAATGGGGGAAATAGCCGGGGACATGGTATTTTTATTTTCTGTAGAGGATGATTCTTTCTCAGGAATCGACGTTTTTTCTGTCAAAAAATCCCCAATTTCTGTACGGGTATGAGTTGTAGTCACATCTTTAATAGGGGGATTTTTACAAGAAGTCAGGCCTATCAATAGGATAGAAAGAAAGAAAAATTTCATAAGTACCGCCAACGTTCCATGTTAGACTTTATTTTTCCGCCAACATACAGAAGACTTTCCTTTTTGGATAGAGGGAAAAGAAAAAATCTGAAAAATTTATTTTCTAAACAGTTTCTGAAATTTCTGATTGATTAGATTTTAGCTCTAATCGAGCAGCCTCTAAAACTTTCTTAAATGCGGCATTTCCTTTAGATACTGCGCGTTCATAGTAAGTAATGGCTTCTTTAAGGTTTCGATCACCTCCTTCGCCTCTATAACACATATTGGCATAGCAAACTTCAGATTCCATTTCTTCTTGATCAGCAGCAAGCTTAAAATACATCCGTGCTTCTGGCAGATCTTGGTCACCACCTTCACCATTTCTACACATCAGCGCATAAGAAAATTGAGCTGGCATAAATCCCTGATCTGCAGAAAGTTTGTGATAAGCTCTTGCTGCTACGAAATCTTGCTCTCCCGCCATTCCATTAAAATTTGCATTTGCATAAGTGAATTGAGGCAAGGGGTCTCTAAATCTGGAAATATCTCTTAGAAATTCCATTCTTTCTGTTGGAGAATTCATAAAATTTATCCCCGCTTTTTTTGAGGCAAAATTTTGGTCCCTCGTAACAAGATATTTTTCGACATTTGCAGAATAATTAGTGTAAACAAATGCTCTGAAATCCTTTTTTACTGATTTAGTAATAATAAATCTATTCTGTTCTAAACTTAAAAGGGGATAGGGGAAATTATATTCAATCGCAATAGTAAATTCTGCCGAATCTTCCTCGATTTCTTGTGGAAGCCAAAATCCACGACTTGTTGTTGAAAAGAAATGGAGTTTTTTTAATGGACTATCTCGGAATGAGCGCAATTCTCCCAGTCCCTTAAAGATAGCATTTACATCATTATGAATGATCCACCCACGCCAGTTGACCACTTGTGAAATTTCAGTATAAAAAGATTCCAAGGTGATTGGTGGGGCAAAAAGACTATAAATATCAAAAGCTTTTTCAAAGAAAGTGTTGTGGATTTTGAACAAGGTATTAACCGTATTGTTTTTTCCATAATTTTCCTTGTACAAATTTCCCCCATATAATTGAAAGTCTTGCTCTAAGATTGCGATTATGTGGGGGGGATAATTTCCAAAAGCTGCCCCATCTTTCCACATATCTTCAAATGTCGTTTTACACAAAGAATTAGCAACTAATCGATCTAGAAAAAAAAGCACCTGCATTCTTTGCAGAAATAAACCATTTTGCAATTTTTCAGCATCATATTTGAAAAAATTTTCTGATACTAAAGTGGGCATGCCTTTGTAATAATGTCGAGTTCGAATTAAAGAAAATAAAGTTTCATCCCACGAGCTTGGATCCATTGGGCAAAAAGTTGGGCCGTATTTTTCCCCTAAAGTCTCTGCAATAAACTGAGTAACTTTTTCGAAACCAGCTCGTTCTAGGTTCTGGAACTCAGCAACATCTCTGACTTTTTCTAGTAAAAAGAGTTTTTGAGTTGGGGTTAAATCTTTTACTTCTTGATGTGCACCAAAAGAGGGGCAGCAAAAGATCATCATGATACTAAAGCTGATTAACATTAAAAATTTCATTCTAAAAATCTCCTACCTGAGTTTCAGATAGGTATTCTTAGAACAAATTTCAAGAAGGGGAGGATAGTTTCAGATACTTAATCACTTCTTCGGATGTCAAATCTTGCAAATTAGCGCGCTGAATAGCATGGCTTTGGGGCATCAAGGGGCCACACAAGTCAAGCCCTGAAGAATAGGAAAAAAGAAGAAGACTGGGGCACCCCACATAAACTAAAATATGCATGGGGCCCGTATCGTGGCCTAGGGCGCCTACCGCATGACGTCCCAATTCTGCAATTTGAAATAAAGAAGTTTTTCCCATTAAATTAAGGCAATAGGGGGCCAATTTCACAAGGCGATCAATGACTTCTTTTTCATCCTTGGTGCCTAAAATAATGGGGGTAATTTTTTTTTCTTTCAAATAAGTTGCAACCGCAGCATATCCCTGCGCATTCCATCTTTTATGAGGTTGGGTTGGGGAACACCCTGGAACCAATAAGAAATATTTTTTAGGCAATTGTAGGCCACTAATGGGGGCTTTCATCCAGTCAAGATTTGGTAAGGGAACATTTTTTATATGGGCTTTCTCCAGCTGTTCCTGATTCATCGTAATAATATGTTTTTCATATTTGCTTTTAATAAGATATGGGAAAGCACACCCCTTCATAGTGCCTGACCATTTTGGCATAGCCCTAAAAAACCATTCCATAACTCTAAAATACCAAGACGTTCTCTTAGATCTTTGCAAATCATAAACTTGGTCAAAATTGGCCTGTTTCAATTGTTGGAAAAGACGAACACATTTCAAAGGATGCGTCCAAAGACGGGGCCTATCATCAACCCACACTTCATCGAAATAGGGTGACGACTCCATCATCTGTTTAAAAGGAGATGAAGTCAGTAAAACCACATGATCATTTTTGTGATAGGCACGAATAGCCTTAAAAGCGCCAGCAGCAAAAATCAAATCCCCCAGGGCGCCGTGCTTAATGATTAAAATATTTTTGGTCATTTTCTATTAATAACAGAAATTGGATAATACCAAAGATGGAAAAATGACACAGATAATAAAAAAGAGCCGATTGTTACATCGGCTCTTTTTTTAACAGGGAGGCTTTACGTCTGGGAAGACGTACTAAGGATTTTCATCCTCAGCTCTGAACTTTGCGTTCAGAATCTTACTACCTTTCGGCAAACTCTAAGGGGAATATAAGATACTTATCCGCGATCTGGTATATCAAATATCAAATACCTGGTATGCAACATATGCATAATACAGAAATTATAAATAACTAGAACACTAAATAGCCCAGAATTTTATTTTTTGGAAGAGGTTTTGGCACAATTCCACCATTCCCGTCATCCCGAGGAGGTCGCAAGACCGACGTGGGGATCCAGCTTCCTTTTTTTGCCTTCCTTGCCCCACCCTTGAATTCCTCGGGCTTGACCCGAGGACCCACGCCTTACTTCTTCTGCTAACCTAACGGGCCTGCGTTCCGCACCCGAGGGAATCAATAGAACTGGTTCAACTAATTTTTAAATCTTCTTTTTCAAGGTGGCGTATTTCATCCCTTAAGCGAGCCGCTGTTTCAAAGTCTAAATCCAGGGCTGCCGCATGCATTTGTTTTGTCAACGTTTTCAGATGAGCTTTCAACTTTTTCCCCGTCAACATTTTTTCGCCAAACAGACTGACCGTCACATGATCTTGCTCATAGGGACTGTTTAAAATACTCGTAATATTTTTCTTAATAGAGGCCGGGGTAATGTTGTTAAGGATATTGTATTGCTCTTGCTTTTCCCGACGACGGTTATTTTCCCCAATGGCACCTTCCATAGATTTTGTCATCCGGTCAGCATACAAAATAACCCGTCCATTCACATTTCTGGCGGCCCGCCCAATCGTTTGAATAAGGGACGTTTTTGACCGCAAAAATCCTTCTTTATCCGCATCCAAAATAGCAACCAGGGAACACTCAGGAATATCAAGTCCTTCCCGCAACAGGTTGATCCCCACCAGTACATCAAAAACACCTAACCGCAGATTACGAATAATATCAATGCGTTCCATGGTATCAACGTCTGAATGAATATATTGAACTTTCAGCCCCGCTTCGGATAGATAATTTGTGAGCGCTTCCGCCATTTTTTTAGTGAGTGTTGTAACCAAAACCCGTTCATTTTTTTTTGCATTTTCCAAACATTCTGCAATTAAATGGTCTACCTGATTTTCCGTTGGGTGAATAATGCAGATAGGGTCCAAAAGACCTGTGGGCCTAATAACTTGCTCGGTATAAACACCGTGGGTTTGGGCCATTTCCCAAGGAGCAGGGGTGGCCGACACAAAAATGGTTTGGGGGCGAATGGCATCCCATTCTTCAAATTTCAGGGGCCTGTTATCCATACAGGCAGGCAAGCGAAATCCGTATTCCGATAGGTTCGATTTCCTTTGTTGATCGCCCCGATACATTCCTTGAACCTGGGGAATACTGATGTGGCTTTCATCCACAATCAACAGACCATCCTTGGGCAAATAGTCAAATAGAGTTGGCGGCGGTTGGCCTGGCAGTCGCCCTGTTAGATAGCGAGAATAGTTTTCAATTCCCGCACACATTCCTGTCGTTTGCAACATTTCCAGATCAAAGGTTACGCGTTCGCGCAGTCGTTGGGCTTCAATCAATTTATTTTGCGATTCAAACTCTTTTAGGCGGATCTGCAGATCCTGTTGAATTTGCTTAATGGCTTGAGCTATCGTTGGTTTTGGGGTCACATAGTGGCTGTTGGGGTATAGGGACACAGAAGAAAGTTCAGATAGTTTTTTGCCTGTTAAGGGGTCTATTTCATGAATGAATTCAATCAAATCATCAAAAAAAGAAAGCCGCCAGGCCCTGTCTTCTAAGTGGGAGGGAAAAATTTCGACCATATCGCCCCGTACCCGAAAGGTGCCCCGGTGAAAATCCATATCATTTCTTTCATACTGCAATTCAGCAAAAGATCTGAATAATTCACGGCGGTCAAAGGTTGTGTTTTGGGTCAGCGTTACAATCATACGACTATAAGATTCCACATCCCCCAGTCCATAAATACAGGACACACTAGCAACAATAATGGCGTCTCGTCTTTCCAGCAAAGATCGGGTGGCACTGTGCCGCATACGATCAATTTCTTCGTTGATGGTGGCTTCTTTTTCTATATAAAGATCGCGCCGGGGAACATAGGCTTCGGGCTGATAATAGTCATAATACGACACAAAATATTCAACAGCATTATCAGGAAAAAGCCCTCTCATTTCCTCATAAAGTTGGGCTGCCAAAGTTTTATTTGGGGCCATAATCAACGCTGGTTTTTGAATGTTTTGAATAACGTGGGCCGCCGTAAATGTTTTACCTGATCCAGTAACCCCCAGCAGAACCTGATTGTGTTCTTTTTGGTTCAGGTTTTCTGTAAGCTCTTTAATGGCTTGTATTTGGTCGCCTGCCGGCTGAAAGGAAGACTGAAGTTTAAAGGCAATCACTTTTATCCCTGAAGCTTCATAAGAATGCCAATGATGGTTCCGCTAAGGCAAGACGCTAATGTTCCAACAGCTAAAGCCTTAAAGCTTAACGAAACGATTTCATCTCTTTTATCGGGGGCAAGGATTCCAAGCCCCCCAATCATAATACCAATGCTGCTGATATTGGCAAAACCACACAGGGCATAGGTCATAATGATGCGGTTGTGTTCACTTAAAGAATCGGTTTTAACCTGGGCGAGTTCTGTGAAGGCGTAGAATTCATTCAAAACGGTTTTAACGCCCAAAAGACTACCAGCCGTTAGCGATTCAGCCCAGGGAATTCCCATAAGCCATGCAATAGGCGCCATTAGAAATCCTAGGGTTCGTTGTAAGGTAATGGGCTCTCCATAAAAATCAGGAAACACTCCTAAAATTTTATTACCCAAGGCTACAAGGGCTACAAAAACGATCAGCATGGCAATGATGCTGACAAACAATTTCATGCCATCACTTGTACCCTTTGATATGGCATCCATAGACCCAGAAAAAGTATAGGGCATGACAACTTTCCCCTCAGTCAACGTTGTGTTTGGCACCACAATTCGTGATAAGGTAATGGCTGCAGGAACACTGATAATGGACGCAGTCAAAATATGCACCATGGAATCAGGAACGCTTTTTTCAATGACCATGGCGTAAAGACCCATGATGGTGGCAGACGTTGTCGAAAACCCCATGCACATAACAGAAAAAATCTCACTGCGAGACATATTTTTTAAATAGGGTCGAATCAACAAGGGGGCATCTGTTTGGCCCAAGAAAACCTTTGCAGCCGCACACACACCCAAGGCCCCCCCAATGCCCATGGACCGACGCATGATCCAGGAAACGCCGCGCACAAAAAGGGGTAGGATTCTTAGATGAAATAGCAACATGGAAAGGGCGCTCACTACAATGATCATGGGTAAGGCTTGAAAAGCGAAAATAAAGGTGCTGCCCTTCACATCAAAGGGAATGTCTCCGCCACCCAAAAAACCAAACACAAATGTGGTTCCCTTAAGCGTGGCTTCTTTGACTGCCACAACCCCTTGGGCTACATAATGAAACCCACACCGAATAAAGGGTAGATGCAAAATAGCTGCCGCAATGATGATCTGAATACCTAAGCCAAAGCCTACTTGTTTAAGGTGAATTTGTTTTTTATTCTCGCTAATCAACCAGCAAATCACAACGAAAGCGAGCATTCCTAAAAAAGCTTGGATCAGAGTTTGTGTCATATATTATGTCCTTATTTTTCCCCTATAGGTGAAATGTATCTGGTTTTAGTATATAGTACAATACCTGGAAAAGAGAGAACAATGGAAACACTTATTTTTGTATGTATGGGCGTTGGTATTTTAGGCGTTGCCTTTTATATTGTTGGAAAAATTCGTCGCCCAGCGAATGATAATCTGAGCGGTCTTTTGAAAGAAAGAATCGGGATTTTAGAAACAGAAAATAACCATATTCATCAGGAATTAGTTTCCTTAAAAACCTATAACGCTGAACTGAAGACGACCCTTTTTCAGGAACGAAAATCTTTTGAAGAAAAAATTGAACTATTGGATCGGGCAAAAAAAGAGCTGGAAAATTCTTTCAAAGTTCTCTCAACAGATGCCTTACGAGCCAACAATCAATCTTTTTTGGATTTAGCCAAAACAACTTTGGAAAAGTTTCAGGAATCAGCTCGTGGAGATTTAGATAACCGACAAAAAGCTATTGTGGACATTTTGCATCCCGTTAAACAAGCGCTGACGGGGGTTGACCAAAAACTCCAAGACTTAGAAAAGATCAGACTGACCGCTTATGATGGGTTAAAACAACAGGTGTCTGATTTAATTTCATCTCAAAAAGAATTAAAGGAAGAAACGACCAATCTGGTTCATGCCTTGAAAACGCCTTCTGTTCGGGGCCGCTGGGGGGAAATGCAATTGCGTCGGGTCGTTGAGATGGCGGGAATGTTATCTCATTGTGACTTCTTTGAACAGAATTCTCAGCGTACAGAAGATGGTCTTTTAAGGCCCGATATGATCATTAATCTGCCCGGGAATAAAAGCATTATTGTGGATGCTAAAGCACCCCTGCATGCATATCTTGAGGCCTTGGAAGCCAAAGATATAGAAACGAAAAATCAAAAATTGAAGCAACATGCCAAACAAGTGCGGACTCATATTTTAGCTCTGGCATCTAAGGCTTATTGGGATAAGTTTGAATCATCCCCTGAATTTGTGGTATTGTTTTTGCCAGGGGAAACTTTTTTTAGTGCAGCCCTGGAACAAGACCCAACCTTGATTGAGTTGGGGGCAGAGCAAAAGGTTATCTTGGCCACCCCAACAACATTGATTGCTTTGCTAAGGGCTGCGTCCTACGGCTGGCGGCAAGAAGTTCTAACCCGTAATGCAAAAGAAATTAGCGAACTAGGAAAAGAAATGTACAAAAGATTGGCCGATATGGGGGATCACTTCACAAAGGTTGGCAAACATTTGGGAAGTGCCGTTGATTCCTATAACCATACGCTGGGAACTTTGGAACGGCGGGTCTTGGTTTCTGCCCGTAAGTTTAAGGAATTGGGGGCCAGTTCCCCAGCTGAAGAGATTGAAGAGGTCGAATTTCTAGATAAAACCCCAAAAACATTGACGAAAATTTAGTTTTTCTATTATGATACTAAATAATAATAATCAGGAGAGTACCATGACTTCATTTTTGGCTATTTTAGTTGCCTTCGCAACATTTTTTTTCAATGCCCATTCTTTTAGAATAACCCGCTCTGGTACAGCGGTTGTTGAAATTGGGGGTGTTCAAAAAATTATGACTCGTAGCACTAGTTGTAAAGCCTCTAATTGGAAATGGTCAGAAGATATGCAGCTAAATTCTTGTAAGTGCTGTTTAGTCAAACATTCTTTGAAAAAAGATGGAACCTTCAGTTATGAAAACAACAGTATTTCAGTCTGTAAAGAAGATCAGAAATGCACTGTAGAAATTATAGATAATATTCGGCAATCATTTGGCTTGGAAGAGAAAAGTAGTTTTCCAACTATCCTAGAAAGCCTTGTAAACGAAGTTTCTGTTGTAAAGGCAGCTGATGTAACGAATGCAGACTATATTACAACTGTTTTAAGGATCTTAAAAAAGAAGGGAAAAATAAAAGACTTTGACGATAATTATGCTTCTTATGCTGTAGGGGGTGGAGGTGCTCAAACTCTCCAATTGTTTATTGTAAAAGATGTTAAGGGCGATGTTAAATATATTGTTAAAGAATTAAAGAAGAGCATTGGTGAAACTAGCAACATTGGAATTATTAAAAAAAGCTCCCTTAAAGAGTTCATTTTGAATCCTGATGGACCAAATGCATTTACGGGAATGCCTTTTATTGCGTTAAATGTTATTTTTTCAACTTACAGAGATCCAAATGGAAAACTCCATACAGTAGCAGTTCTTCCCGCAGCTCCCGGGGAACAACTTATAAAAATACTGCAAAGTTTCGCTGACAACTACGGTGCCTTTTCTGTTGCCACACCTTCTGACAAAGACATGGAAAAAAGAATAAATTATATGAAACAGAAAAAAGATCTTCCCAAAATAATGTATGATTTTGGTCATCAGTTGGGTAAGTTTCATCTATTTGGCATGACAGAAAAAAACGGTCACTTGACTGGCTTTTCAACGGCTGTTCATGGGGATATGCATTCGAATAACATTTTCATTGATACAAAAAATCACAATGCGGTTACCTTTATTGATGCTGAAACAATGGCCCTAGCATTAAATAAGCCAAGATACGTAGGGGCAGACCTTAGAAAGTTTTATATTTTTGCGGCTATCAATAGAAAAAAACATCAATATGCAAAGGGTGATATTCCAACGGAAGAATGGCATCAACTGATTATAAAGCCTTTCTTGAAGGGTTATATTGATGCTTATGCTAAAAGTGAGGATGATAAAATTAATGCAGAGAAATTGAAGGATGTTTTTGTTATTTTGAAAAATTCTCTTCTTAAGACTTTTGGGACCAAAGAAAAACTGATAGATGTATTGTTGGTTCCAACTGTTTTTGGGAAGGATCCTCTTAAACTTTTGAAGTACCAAACAAAATACATGAAGCCCTTGCTGAAAGAACTTGTGCAAGAATATAAAGAAAAAATGATGCCAAATTCGGCTAACTAAAAAAGTTAGGTTTTTTTAATTAATGAAACGATGTTTTTTTCTGTTTGTTTTTTTCTTGCTTTCAGCGATGGGAGCAGGAGCTACCGCGCTACCCAAAAAACACGATATCTATTATGGGCAAGAGAACGCCCCCATTAAGATTATTCAGTATACATCCCCTAGTTGCCACTATTGTGGGGAATTTATGGAAAAAATTTTTCCACAGCTTGATAAAGAATTTATTCAAACGGGGCAAGTGATTCTAGTTGTATTAGATTTTCCCCTGAACGATATAGATATGAAAATCAGCCAAATTATTCGGGGCAGTTCGAGCCCCTCTAAATATCAAAAAATCATTTATGATTCCCAATTTTTGTGGACTTCAGCCAAGAATCCTTTGCAACAAGCAAAGAACATCCTGATTGGTGCTGGAATGACAAGGGCAGAAATTGTCCAATCTGTGAACAATAGAATTATTTTGGACGAAATTATCCAATCCAGATTTTTAGGAGAAAAAAAATACGACATCAGCGGTGTTCCTGTTTTTATTGTGGGGGCTCAGATCATCAATGGTTTAGAATCTTGGGCTGAGTTAAAAAAAGTTATACAAGATGCTTTAAACCATGTTAAAAGCGGGAAGCCCTTAGAAACATTTGGAAAGCAAAATGACAGAAAAAAAATCACAACCTGAACCTTTGCCCTTTAATGCTATGGCCTTAAGAGCCAGCGCTGATATGATTGGGGGTATTGTGGTGGGTACAGGCCTGGGATTTTTGCTAGATCGGTGGCTTAATTGCCCCCACTGGGGTTTGATCATTGGGTTTTTGCTTGGGGCTACTGCGGGCATGCTGAATGTTTATAAGAGTTTGTGTAAAGCTGGGTACGGGCTGACAATACAAAAATTTAAAAAGTGATTTGTGTATGGAAACACCTCTTAAACAATTTGTCGTTAAAAAGCTTATTCCTCTGGAATTTTTCGGTATAGATCTTTCCTTCACGAATTCGGCCCTGTTTATGGGCATTGCGGTCTTTTTAATTTTGATATTATTATTTTTGGGAACTCTTAAAAATCAAACGATTCCCGGAAGGTTACAATCCTTTGTTGAACTTTGTTATGAGTTTGTAGCCAACATGCTGGAAGAAAATATTGGAAGCCGCGGAAAGCAGTTTCATCCCTTTGTTTTTTCCTTGTTTCTTTTCGTTCTGATGGGGAATTTTTTGGGCATGATTCCATATAGTTTTACGTTTACCAGTCAGATTGTTTTAACTTTTGGTCTTGCTCTGATTGTTTTTTTTACGGTGATTTTGGTAGGTGTTCTGAATCACGGGGTTAAATTTTTAACGATCTTTTTCCCTGAAGGCGCCCCATGGGTTATGGCTCCCCTGCTTGTTCCTATTGAGATTATTTCCTTTCTTTCCCGCCCCGTTAGCCTTGCCATTCGTCTTTTTGCGAATATGATGGCTGGGCACACCATGCTAAAGGTTTTTGGTCTTTTCACCGTAAGTTTAGGGGTCTTTGGGTTTTCAACAATTTTGGCAAATAGTATGCTCATGGGCTTTGAATTCTTGGTCTCATTTTTACAGGCCTATGTGTTTTCTGTCTTGACGTGTTTGTATTTAAATGATGCGATCTACTTACATTCGTGATATAAATTCAGTATAGAAAAGGAGATTCAAATGGAAACTGAAGCCGCTAGAATGATTGGTGCCGGACTTGCTGTATTCCCTTTATTAGGGGTTGGTTTGGGTATTGGAAGTATTTTTTCAACCCTTATTAGTTCGGTTGCACGCAACCCAGAAGCCCGCAAGGATGTTTTTTCCATCGGTATTTTAGGGTTTGCTTTAACAGAAGCCGTTGCCCTGTTTGCTTTGCTTATTGCTTTCTTGATTTTGTTTAAATAAGAAATCTTAAAGACGGTTTTTAAGAATGCCGCAGCTAGATATAAGCCTATATATTCCCCAACTTTTTTGGCTATGCATATTCTTTGTGTTGCTTTTTTTAGGCATATATTTTGTTATTGAACCTCGTTTTCAGAAGATTTTCCAAAAACGATCTTTAGAAATCGACGAAAAGTTGAAAGAAATTGAATTTCTAAAAAAAGAAACAGATCGGCTAAAGGATCAAGCTCAATTGGCGGAAGATCAATTTCAAGAGCGCCTAAAGAAAATCATCCAAGAAACCATGGCCAAAACGAATACAGAAATTCAGGCCTTAAAGGAAAATCATCATAAAAAACTGTTGCAGGAATTGGCTTTGTTTGATGAAGCAATTGCAAAAAATCAGGATAAAACTTTAAAGTTGTTGCAAGAAAAAGAGGCAGAGTTTGTAGATCAGATTTTTGCTAAATTACTTTCTTCTAAAAAAAAGGGATAGATCATGGTATATGATGCATCCTTTTGGGTTTTGATTTCTTTTTTGCTGTTTTTTGCTGTGGTGGGGCGCCGATTTTTCAAGAAAATTATTGTGCAACTTGATGATAGGGCCCATCGTATTTCTCAACAGTTGAGAGAAGCTGCAGATTTACATGAAGAAACAGAACATTCTTGTTTAAAGGCTAGAAGCGCTCTAAAAAAACAAAAAACTGTTCATGAAAGGCATTTGAAAGATACCCAAAAGAAAATTTCTGCTATTCAAAAGGAAACACTTAAAAAAATGGAAGAGCTGGAAAAAGAACTTTTGCAAACGATTGAGACCAAAAAAAAATATCTTCTGGGTATAAGGGAACAGGAACTAGAAAAAAAGTTCCTAAAAAATATGTTAAAAAAAGTTGAATCTTCCCTGAAAAACAAGTTAACTGCTAAAGACAAAAAACAATACATCTTAGATCAGTTAAAATAAGGAATGACACAGATGAAAATAGCAGTTTTAGGACTTGGATATGTGGGGCTTCCCCTGGCAACGGCACTTGCCAAGCATTATAAGGTCATTGGATTTGACGTTGATAAAAAACGTATTGAGGAACTGAAAACTGGTTTTGATCGAACCCATGAGCTTTCCGAAAAAGAGCTTCAAAACAGTTCCCTTCAAAAAACCCATACCTTAGAAGATTTAAAGGGGTGTAAGGTTTATATTGTGACGGTTCCAACTCCCGTTCATGAAGATACAAACATGCCTGATTTAACGCTGCTAAAGGTTGCTTCAGAAATGATAGGCCAAGTGATGGAATCTGGGGCCATTGTGGTTTATGAAAGTACAGTTTATCCAGGTGTGACGGAAGACTACTGTGGGCCTGTTCTTGAAAAGGCTTCGGGACTTAAGATAGGACAAGACTTTTTCTTGGGATATTCACCAGAGCGCATTAATCCAGGCGATAAAGAACATACAGTTTATAAAATTACCAAGGTAGTTGCGGGTCAGACACCAGATGTTTGCGAAACCCTTGCTAAAATTTATGGGACCATTACGACTGTTTTTAAAGCAGCAAACATCAAAACGGCTGAGGCCGCTAAGGTCATTGAAAATGCACAACGCGATATCAATATTGCCTTCATGAATGAAATTACGGCCATTTTTAATAAGGACGGTATTTCAATTTATGATGTGCTAGAGGCTGCCCAAACCAAGTGGAATTTTCTGCCTTTCCAGCCGGGTCTTGTGGGGGGGCATTGTATTGGGGTTGATCCCTTTTACCTGGCGAATTATGCTCAACAAAAAGGGCATCACCCTGAAGTAATTTTGGCAGGACGCCATATGAATGATTCCATGGCTTCTATTTTTGGGGACTTTGTTCATCAGCATATAAAACAAAGAGGAATTCAAAACAAAAAGGTTTTGATTCTGGGGTTGACTTTTAAAGAAAATATTCCAGACCTTAGAAACACTAAGGTTGTGGATTTAGTATCAAGGCTTGAAAAGTTGGGTTATGACGTGGATGTGACTGACCCCCATGCAAACCCCCATGAGGCCAAGAAATACTATGGTATGGATTTGAAAGATTTTGATGATTTAAAAGGCTATGACTGCATTGTTGGAACTGTTCCCCATGACCAATTTAAACACATGACTGAAAAAGACTTTGCCCGCATCGGGAATGACGAATGTCTGGTGGTGGACTTAAAAAATATGTGGAAACACCATAAGGGGTTCCCCGCTGGATTTTTGAAGGTTAGTATTTAAGTTCAGGAATTAGTTAAGTTCTGTAACCCCACATGAACGGTCTGCTTTTGCCCTGTAATTTTTTCTTGGGCTGACACAGTCAGAATACCATCCGCATCCAGGGTGAACGTAATGACCACACGGGCTGTTTTTGCGGGTAAGGGCGGCAAATTTGTGAAGCTAAATTTTGCGAGAGACCTGCAGTCTTGAAGGCGATCGCTTTCTCCCTGAAGCACATGAATGGACATAGATTTTTGATCATCTTGATGGGTTGTAAATTCCTGAGTTACGGAAAAGGGAATCGCTGTATTTCGAGGAATCAGTTTTTCCACAAAACCTCCCATGGTTTCAAGGCCAAGAGAAAAAGGTGTTACGTCAATAAGCAATTTTCCCATACCTGTCATCAGGGCTTCAGCTTGTAAGGCTGCCCCCAGAGCTACAGCTTCATCTGGGTTCAAAATTGCCAGAGGTTTCTTTTTAAATAACTTTTCCAAACTGTGTTGAATCAGGGGCATGCGGGTCATTCCTCCCACGCATACAATTTGCTGAATAGTTTGAATATCTTCAACCTTGGCATCCCGCAGTGTTTTTTCCACAATCTTAAGAGTTTTTTCAACCAAAGGACTGACTATTTTTTCAAAGTCAGATTGACTTATAGATCCTTGTTTTTCTTGCCATACAGGATTTTCAGAAAGATATTCTTTAATCTGTTTTGCTTGATCAATTGAGACATGATCTTGGAAAAAATCTTGGATGAGTTTATCAAAATCATCCCCTCCCAATCCTGTATCTCCACCCACAGCCAAAACCTGAAAGATTCCTTTTTCAAGACGCAGAACAGATACATCAAACGTCCCGCCTCCCAAATCATAGACGACATAATGCCCTTCTTTTCCTTCATCTAAATGATAAGCTAAAGCAGCAGCCGTTGGTTCATTCAACAGGCGCAGAACTTCAAAACCTGCCAAGGTGGCTGCTTTTCGAGTCATGGTGCGAGCACCTTCTGAGAAATAAGCAGGCACCGTAATCACCGCTTTGGTTACTTTTTTACCCAAAGATTTTTCTGCTTGCTCTTTTAAATAAATCAGAATATCAGTGGCTGCTTTCAGGGGGGTAATTTGGCCTATTAAGCCAACCAAAGGGGCATCTTCAAACAACCGTTTCACAGATTTCAGCATCAAATCTGATGAGGTCTTTCCAGCTTTTTCAGCGGCCCGCCCCACAGATTTGGGTTCACCATAAAAGGTGATGGATGGTACAAGAGAATGCCCCTCTATTTTTATAATTTCAGCTTTATGATCACGGGCAATGGCTACCACAGAATTGGTAGTTCCCAAATCAATTCCAATCGCTACTTGTTGCTGATCATGGGGAAGAGGTGTTTGGCCAGGTTCGTGAATTTGAAGAAGCATTGTTAGTGAAACCCATAAAGTTTGTGGGAAATATCCTCGTGAATTTTGTACAGAAATTTTAAGACAAAATACTCTTGAAAAGCCCGGATGTTTTTATCCTTCAAGTCTTTTTCAAATGACTCTTCCACACCTTTGATTCTTTCCCTTATTGCCACATGGAGCTCCCTTATTTTATCAGCCTCTGATAGGGAAGCCAGATTTTCCTGTAAAGAAAATTGATCCTCTAGAGTTTCAGGGTTTGGCGCCCCAACAACCCCTGGAAAAAAAAGATTCAATAAAACCTTAGCCCTTAAGACCGGATTTTTCAAAGTCTGATAAGCTTGATTCAAAGAAACTGTTTCAGTTTGGGCTTTTTCTTTTTCTTCAGTAGATCCATTGATAAATCGGTCTGGATGCCACAATTGCTGCAACTTTAAATAACTTTTGTCTAAAATTTGCATATCCAGAACATAAGTCTGTTCTAAATCAAAAACCGTGAAAGGATTAGACATGGAAAGATTCTCCACAGCCACAACGACCTTTTTCATTTGGATTTTTAAAAACGAATCCAGATTCCATATCCTTTTGAACAAAATCCATTTCTGTGCCCACAATAAATAAAATAGCTTTGGGATCAATCAAAATATTAACTCCCGCCATTTCCACGTTTTCATCAGCTGGATTTGGAGCATCTGCAAATTCCAGGGTATAGGCATGTCCAGAACATCCCCGCGTTCTAACCCCAATACGAATACCAAAAGAAGGTTTCCCACGATTTTCCAAAAGATGCTTAATGCGCTCTACAGCAGCAAGAGTCACAGTGATAGGACTTCTGGGGGCCATTTTATAGAGATTTCCTTTTTCTATAATCCGCAATGGCAGCGCGAATGGCATCTTCCGCCAACACAGAACAATGGATCTTCACAGGAGGAAGTTCTAAGGCTTCAACAATTTCCTTGTTTCTGACTTCGCTAGCTTCTTCTAAGGTTTTTCCTTTTAACAGCTCTGTCGCGAAAGAGCTTGAGGCAATGGCTGATCCACACCCAAACGTCTTAAACCGAACATCTTCGATGATGCCTTCATCATTCACCTTAATCTGTAATTTCATTACATCGCCACATGAGGGCGCACCTACAAGGCCCGTGCCCACATTTTCTTCCGTCAAGTCAAAGGACCCAACGTTTTTTGGGTTTTCGTAATGGTCGATCAATTTTTTACTGTATGCCATGATGTGCTCCTTTTTTAGTGGCCTGCCCACTGGATGGAATTAATATCAACACCCTGTTGGGCTAATTCCCAAAGGGGGCTCATGTCCCGTAATTTTTGGACAGCTTTAATAATTTGTTGGGCGGCGTCGACTACTTCCTGTTCCGTTGTGAAGCGACTAAATCCAATTCTAAGGGACGTATGGGCCAAATCTTCCCCCACGCCTAAAGCTTTTAAAACATAGGATGGCTCTAAGGAGGCTGAAGTACAAGCAGATCCGGAAGATACACACAAGTTCTTAATGCCCATCATGAGCCCTTCGCCTTCAACATAGGCGAAACTTAGGTTTAAATTGCCTGGAATTCTTTGCTCAAGATCCCCATTCAAATAAACGTTAGGCAGGGCCCCCATGATGGTTTCATAGAAAAGGTCCCGCAATTTTTTTAGTCGCTGGTTTTCCGTAACCATTTCCTGGGCTGCAAGGACGCTAGCCTCCCCAAGCCCCACACACAGGGCGGGCGATAAGGTGCCTGAGCGCATCCCACGTTCTTGACCGCCACCATTGATTAAAGGTAACAACCGCACCCGGGGTTTACGACGTACGTACAGGGCACCCACCCCTTTAGGTCCATAAATTTTATGGCCGGAAATACTGAGCAAATCGATATTCATGTCTTCCACATTCAGGGGGATTTTTCCAAAAGCCTGGGCGGCGTCTGTGTGAAAGAATACATTATGCCCGCGGCAAATTTTTCCAATATCAGCTAGGGGTTGGATGACTCCGATTTCATTGTTAACAGCCATAACAGATACAAGCAAAGTTTTTTCCGTGATTGCTGCTTTCAAGGTTTCAAGACAAATCAGACCATTCTTTTGAACAGGCAAATAGGTCACTTCAAACCCCTCTTGCTGCAAGTGGCGACAGGTATCTAAAACACATTTATGTTCTGTTTGGTACGTAATAATGTGGTTGCGTTTATCCTTGTGGAAATGGGCCAATCCCTTAAGAGCCAGGTTGTTGGATTCTGTTGCTCCACTTGTAAAAATAATCTCTTTGGCGTTCGCCCCAATCACTTCAGCAACTTGAGTGCGAGCCTGTTCAACGGCCTCCTCTGCATCCCAACCATAAGCGTGATTGCGGGAATGAGGATTCCCAAATTTTTCGGAAAAATAGGGCAGCATCTTGGTAACCACCCGCGGATCGCAGGGAGTTGTAGACTGGCAATCTAAATAGATATATGAACTCATGCGCTTTCCTTTTGTTGGTGATGCAACTGAAACAACATCTTCCAGTCTTCACAAAATTTCAATAGATCTTCTTGCTTTGTATTCCATCCAGAAGAAACTCGAATAGCATTGTTGTAAACAGATTCGGGAAGATTCATAGCCTTCAAAACGCGAGAGGGTTTCAAAGTTCCCGATGAACAAGCTGATCCCGTATTTACGGCAATTCCCTTCAAGTCAAAATGAATCAACTGAATGGCATTTTTAACGTTTGGCATGACCAGACATGTGGTATTAGGCAGCCTTTTGACTGCTGATCCCACAACTGTGCTATTGGGCGCAAATTCTTGCAAAGATTTTTCCAGGGTGTGATGCCATAGGGCTAAGGATTCAGAATGCTTTAAATCAATAAGCTCTGGAAGGGCGCCAAACCCTGCAATGGCCGCAATATTTTCCGTTCCTGCCCGACGGTTTTTTTCTTGCCCACCACCCTTTAAAAAAGATTCCAAAGTTAAAGACGCGCGCGCAATCAAAGCTCCAACCCCCTGAGGGCCACCCACCTTGTGGGCGCTGATAGACATAAAGTCTATGCCTAAATCTTTAAACGACAAAGGAATTTTACCAAAACATTGGACGGCATCCGTATGAACCAGGGCATTGTATGTGTGCGCTAAAGCAACAACTTTCTCGATAGGTTGCAGTACCCCTGTTTCATTATTAGCGTATTGAACACATACTAAGGTTTTTGATTTTTCAGGCAAGACTTGTAATGCTTCCTCCAACCAATCTAATTGAATGATTCCTTGGTCATCAACGGGAATCATCTGAGCTACAGACACTGCTTTTAAAATAGAGTCATGCTCCGTTGCCAAAACAAAAACATGGTCCCAATCTTGGTTCAAAATCATATTGTTGCTTTCCGTTCCCCCACTAGTAAAAATAAGTTCATCTGCAGAACACTGAATAAAATCAGCTAAATTTTGACGAGCCTTTGCAGCAATTTTTTTTGCGTATTGCCCCAGTCCATGTAAGGACGATGCGTTTAGCGGAAGACTCATAGCTGCCGTCATAGCAGACATAACCTGCGGGCGAAGAGGTGCTGTTGCATTGTGATCTAAGTAAATATAGTTCTGTAAATTCATTTTTGTATCTTGTTTTCTAACACATCTTGTAAGGAAATAGACTGTAAAAATCCATTGATTTGACTGCCCAGCTCTTCCCACAAATGATGGACCTTACAACGCGACTTTGACTGTAAGCATCCTTCTTGTTTTGAAGAAGAACATCTGGTTGCTTTAAAGGGTTTATCTGCTGCAGAGACAATGTCTGCTACACTAATCAAGGATGCAGAACGGGGCAGGATATATCCTCCCGTAGATCCTCGAACGCTTTGCACCAAGCCCTGTTGGCGCAATTTTCCAAAAAGTTGTTCAAGGTAGCTTAGGGAAATTTCCTGACGATTCGCAATTTCAGACAACGGTACAGGCCCTTTGTGAGAGGACTCAGCCAAATCAACCATTGCCATAACAGCATAACGTCCGCGAGTACCAAGCTTCATATTGTCTTGTATTTCCTTAAAAACATTTATATAATCCCCACGCTTGTAGGATCCAGTGGGAAATTACTATATCCTACTAAAATAGTCAAGTTTGTAAGAGTGTAAGGTTAGGAGACCCGATGCCAGAAATTATCATACCAGGCCCCGCTGGGCGAATTGAGGCAAAATATCATCGTCAAAATGCGACGGAATCGGCTCCTGTAGCGTTGATTTTACATCCCCATCCCCTTTATGGCGGCACGATGAATAACAAGGTAACTTATACCCTATACCAAACCTTTGTGAAGCAAGGGTTTAATGTGATGCGATTCAACTATCGTGGTGTTGGAAAATCTCAGGGTTCTTTTGGCTCCGGCGAAGGAGAACTAAGCGATGCAGCCGCAGCCCTAGACTGGTTACAGACCGACAATAAGAATGCCCCTTCTTTTTGGGTGGCTGGGTTTTCTTTTGGCGCCTGGATTGCTATGCAATTATTGATGCGCCGACCAGAATTGGAGGGGTTCATTGCTGTTGCCCCCCCCGCTAACAAATATGATTTCAACTTTTTGGCCCCTTGCCCCGTTTCTGGGCAAATGATTCAGGGGACAGCAGACGAGATTGTCTCTCCAGATGCTGTTCGGACTCTTGCAGCAAAACTTTCTAAACAAAAAGGTGTTCAAGTTGAATTGCAAGAGGTTGAAGGGGCTGACCATTTCTTTAAAGATCATCTGACTGCAGTTTCAGATATCGTCGCCACATATATTCACCTCCACGCTAAGAAAAAGTAATACCGTTTAATTTTTGCGACATGAACCTGTACAAGGTAAAAGGAATGTGCTTGAGTTATTTTCATAGGAACGTTAGACTAAGGGTGAATTTAAATATAAAATAACAGGACTTTCAGGGATCTAATGGAAGAAAAGTATAACTTCAAAATTCAAGACATGGTGCAATGGTACGAAGGGCAGCTTTTGTATCCCCACCATTACCAGCAAATGCGTCATGAAATTCAGCAGCTTTCCTTATGCTATCTGACTATTAGTACTCCTTGGTACTGGGGCATTCATCATGTGGAAATTGATGAGGCCTTGTTGTTAAGCGGTATCATTCGAGTCAACAAAATTTTGGCTATGATGCCAGATGGCAGCGTTGTTGAGAAAGCAACTGGATCCAAACAGAAAATTGAACTGGATATTTCCGGAATGAAAGATGATCTGCTGTTGAAACCCACTACCATCTATTTGGCGGTTGTCGAGCGTCAAGAAGATGCTGCAAATACAGAGCAGCAGCCTTGCCGATATGATTCCATCGAATCAAACCCTATCGTTGACGAAAACACAGGAGATGGGGCCATTACTATGCCACGCCTTTCTTTGAAAGCATTTCTGGTGGCGGGGGACAATTTGCCTTCTCGCTATTCTGGATTCCCCTTGATGCAGGTTAAGTTCGAAGACGATGCTTTTGCAAAAACAGACTTTATTCCGCCCTTTACCAGCGTACAACAACAAAACATTATCGGGGAATATCTGGGGCGGTTGATCAAGAATTTAAGAAAACGAACGACTTTCTTGGGGGAGCGCCTTCAAAGTTTGATGACCCAAGACACGGCATCTATTCTGGAATACTATGACCGTATTTATAATATTATTGTGGGGCGAGTGGTTGTTTTAGAAGCACTGTATTTTTCTGAAAAATGTCATCCTTTTGAAGTTTATAAAGAGCTTTGTGTGGCGGCAGGAACCTATTGTGCACTCCATCGGGGCCAAATTCCGCCTGTCTTTGATCCCTATGACCACAATGATTTAAAATCAACCTTTGATCCCGTTGTGAATTTTATTGAAAAGATTATTGAAATGGTTAAAAGCCCCTCAATTTCTTTGCCATTCACAAAAAGTGGTCGTGTTTTTGAACGTAAACTTAGAAAAGATTGGTTGGATACAGATTATCTGATTTTGGGCATTAAATTGGGGGTGGATGCATCACCTTCGGCCATAGCCCATTGGCTAAATGGGGCCATTATCGCTTGCGATTCCGCCCTTGAGGAAGCCAAGGAAAAAAGAATATTAGGTCCCATCAGGGAAGTTGTTGACCAGGTTTCAGAAATGGGACTGTTGGCTACTAATCGTCAGTTGCTTGTTAAAGTTTTGGTTGATGAGAAATTTATTAAGGCTGAAGAAACTCTGCAGATCTTGAATCCGTCTGATACAGAAAACAGCAGGCCAGAAGAAATTGTTTTATATACAGCAGGATAGGTAATCCATGACGCAAGAAAGGTATATGAAATCTGTTCTGGTGCAGAATTTTAGGTCTTTCTATGACGAATTGATTCTATTGAAACACTTAGCTTTGAACGATGGATCAATTTCTGCCGAGGAAGAGGCGTCTTTAGAGGGCAATCTGTCAGAAAAAACATCCCAATCGCTTGCTGGTAAAATTCTAAATCGTTTGGAAAAAACCTTAAAGGCTCAATATCGATTGATTGAAATTCAGGGCGGGGGTTATGCGGCCCGTTACTATGAGGAGGCCCAATATGTAATGGTTTCCTTGGCAGATGAAATTTTTTTAAACCTTCCCTGGAAGGGTAAATTAGAATGGCAAGATAATTTATTGGAATCTCGTCTTTATGGGACCCAAGATGCGGGTGATAAGTTTTTTAAAAATTTAGAGACCTTTTTACAAGGTCGGGATGTTTCAGCTTTAGATTTAGCTGTGATTTATTTGATGGGTCTTGGATTGGGTTTTCAGGGTAAGTACCGGGCGGAAAATTCAGCCTCTATTTTAAATCAATATCGGCAGAAGCTTTATGATATGATTACCTATGATATTCCGGACGGTCGTCGGGAAGGGCTACCCCTTTTTGAAGAGGCCTATATGCATACTTTAGACCAGCGGGATTCATCTGAAATTATTAATTTGCGCCCCTGGTATTTGGGATGGGGCCTTGTGGGAGGATTTTTTCTGATTGTTATGGTGCTGATTTGGTTTATAGAAACCCGGGAAATTTTGGGCCTTGTAAAGAGTTTTAACATGTGGATTAAAAATAATGCTGGAACATTTAACTGATTCTTTGCCCTATTTTTTACTGACCATCTTCCTTTTGGTGGGCATGATTTTCTTTGTCATTGTCTATTTTTCAGGATTTTCTTTAAAGAAACAGTTTGAAGGTCTTGGCCTAAAAAGTTCTCCCTTGTTTAAGAAATTGGGTTGGGACAGTGACAATAATCTTTTTTGGCAACCTGTCTTCCAATTTCTTGAGCAAGTTTTAGATGTTTTAAGAATTCGCCCTATTGGGGCCTTTTATGATTCCATTCGGGCAGCTAAAAAGGCATTGGCTGCCCATATTGACGGCAAAGACTATTCTTATAAATTACCGTGGTTTGTTATGGTTGGAGATACGGGATCTGGTAAGTCTAGTTTGCTTGCTCAAGCAAAGTTGCCCAACCCCTTAATCAGCCCTAATTTTGGCATGCCTTTTGATCATCCCTTAATGCAATGGTGGTTCTACGAACATGGTATTGTGATTGATCTGAAGGGGTCTGTAGTGAACGGGGAAACGCTTCACAAGGACCGGTGGCATCATTTTTTGCTGGCCTTAAAAAGATATCGCCCAGCACGCCCCTTAGACGGTATTATTCTAACAGTTCCCAGCTCTTATTTCTTGGGGCCTGATGTTTTGTCTGCAGACCAGTTGGCCAAAAAAGGGCAAGAGCTTTCAGAAAAATTAATTCAGACAGAAGATATGCTGGGGCTAAAATTGCCCATTTATGTGCTTCTGACTAAGTGTGATTTGGTGGGTGGATTCAAAGGGTTTTCAAAGGAACTTTCCCTAAAATCTTTAGAAGAAATTTTCGGTTGGTCTAATCCCTATACAACCGATCTTTCCTATAATTCCGCGTGGATCAAGGAAGCTTTTTCTTCCGTCCAAGATTTTCTGCTGAAAAGTTTACTCAAAATATTTGCCAAAAAGGAAGCCGTTGTTTATCAGGACGACATTATGGTTTTTCCAGATAATTTTGCCCAGATTGAATCAGGCCTTCAGACGTATTTGAATGCAATTTTTAAAGAAGAAGATTATAGGGATCACTTTATTCTGCGAGGAATTTATGCGACCGGGCAACAGGAAGAAGTGCCTGGCTCATCAGAATTTTCTCATCTGTTTTTAAAGGATCTTTTTGACAAAAAGATTTTTCAGGAAGTGGGTGTTGCTGCGCCCTTTAAAAGATTTTTGCTTTCTGCTAACCGTACTTTAAATATCGGGCGTGTTGGCATTTTTTCTACCCTTGTTTTGGGTTTCTTAGGAACTTACTGGGTCCAAAAAAATGTATCGAATGCTGTTGATCAACTGAAGCCATCTATGGTGAATGTGCTCCATTCCCTTGAAAACTTAAATTCTACCAGCCAAGGGGTTGAAAATATTTCCCAGGCTCAAAGCATTTTAGATCTTATAGTCCAAGTTGGAAATACGCGAACTTACATCCCCACCTGGGCCCTTGTTGCAGATTATAATCTGAAAGAAATTTGCCAGTTTTTCTATGACAAATTTATCGGGGATCGTATAGCCAGCAACCTGGACATAAAGGCCCAACGTCTTTTGATAACGCCCCTTGCCATGCCATCCATGCCCCTGGACAAAAAAACAGTTTTAAGCCCCACGGAAACGCCGGAATTTTTACTGCTAGAAGGATACGTAAAGGCCTTACAAAAGCTACATACAATGACCATTGACTATAATGCCCAGGCTTTCATGAAGAAGATAGATTTGTTCGCCCAATTCACGGCCTATTTGTATGACGGATACAATCTTAAAAAATCTTTGACACCTTCTAGTGAAACTTTTCTGCAGGGATTGATTTCTGATAGTTCTTGTAAGCCTTTTTATCTGGATCGTTATAATTTGTTTGCTGAAAAAAGACTCTATGAACTGTATAACAATTTCTTGAAACGTGTTCTTGATCCCGAATATAACGCAGCCCTGATCTATAAATTGCAAAAAACTTTAGAGAGAGTTGAAGGGCGTGGTGTGCCGGATTTGGATAGTTTCCGAAACAGCTTGGTAGAAATAAAAGATGTTCTGTCATTCATTACCAATGCGGGGGGAAGATGGCTTACAAACCCAGTCTTTGACCCGGGTTCCAGATATCAAAAATTGATGGATACCATAAAAAGTATTCCTATTTTTACTGAGCCAGTTTATAGAAAAATTTCTGACACTGCAGAAAAGCTTTATCAAAAATCAGCCACCTATTTAAGAAGTTATGGGTCTCCTTTAACTGGGTATTTCTTAACCTGGTCTTCAGCTACTAATTCTTTGACTCCCTCTGAGGGGCTATTAAAACTAGAAAAAGGGCTAAATACTTTCCTGGATCAACCTTTTATGCAAAAAGCATCAGGCAGTAAGTTTATTGACAGAATTCCCGATGGACAATTTTTGTATTGGGACCCGAATAGCGTTCGAAATGCGTTGGCCTTAATTGAAAATTACCGAACCTTTGTTGAGATGGATCTTTCTTCTTATCCTGTTAATTTGCAGGATGTCTTGCGGCTGGTTGGACAAGAGCAACTTCAGACTAATATTGAAGTTATGTTGGAACGGGCCCAAACTTTTTATGAAGTCCCCTCCCAAAATTGGGGGAGTCAGGCTGACAATGCATCTCAGGTGCAAGCCAATAACATTAGCGAAACAGGACCCTTGTTTGTAAAGCTTTTGAAGACGTTAGATGATATTGGCGCGCGCGCCACCTATGCACGACTTAAGAGCTTATTATTCACCCAAATGTACAGTAGCCTCGAAACAATAGATCAGGCCCTAACAAATAGTGATTTCTATGAACCGGTTGATCCTGATTTCAAACGGTGGAATGGGGAAGCCAATGGACTTTTGGGCGCCTATAATCTTTCTGATCAAACAGAAATGATCAGCTATTTCACCAATCAGAGCGCCCGAGTGATGAGTTTAGCTTTGCGGCACGCATCGCCTGTTGTAAGTTTTCTGAAGTCAGATTCTTTCCGGCTTTCCATTGATCAAATTAAGGTTGTAACCCGGTGGGGCGGATTGCTTGATGAAGCAGCGGCCTATGACAAGGGCAAAACAACAGGGTCCATGAAAGTACTGGAAAAATTCTTGGAAGAAGATGGCAATAAAATTACCTACGACAACTGTTTTACCCTGTTAGATCCAGCTGTTATGAATGCCCCTACAGGAGATTTCTTCCTGCAAAAACGCAACTTAATCATGAAGAGTATGTATAAAAGGTGTCAGCAGTTAGCCGCTGAAAAGGGGATTGCCCAGTATAAAAAAGTCTCTGATTATTTCAATGCAAACTTAGCGAATTCATTCCCCTTCGTTGCTATTGTTTCAAAAGATCCTAATTCAGATTCAGATGTGTCATATGATGTTCTGAATGGTTTCTTTAAAGAGCTAGACTTGTTAACCCCTGATGTTATTGCATCAATTGATGCTGTTGCAAAACCTGGACATTTTTGGTCTCACTCTAAGCAATTTATGGCCAACATGCGTGAGATCAAAACTTTCTTTGATAAATACTTTGCCCCTATTAAAAAAGATGGTGCCCCTGGTCTTAGCTTTATCCTTAAATTTAACGAAAACAAGGCTAAATCTTTGCTGGCGGATCGCTTGGCTGACTGGGCATTTATTAACAATGATAAAGTATTAAGCTTAAAAGAAAATGGGAATGCTAACACCATTCGCTATGAACTGGGCACCCCCATATCCTTTGGTTTTGAATGGATGCCCAATTTTCCTGTTTTTGCGACAAAAGATCCCAGAGATCCGGCCCTGATCCCCATGGAAAAAAGAAGTCTTTTTGTCTATGACGGCACTTGGGCACTGCTAAGGGCTATGATGCTTCATCTGGTGTCTGCAAAAGATGGCGGGTCCTCTATTAACGATGTCACCCTTGGATTTACAATTCCACTGGCGCCTGCCCCGAATGGGCCAGCAGCTACAAATGCTAAATTGTATGTACAGGTTGTGCCTGTTGATACCATGGGCACAACAGCAATTGATTTCAAGATTCCCAAATTCCCCACTTCTGCGCCAGTCTTACGGGAAGGAGTTCTATGAACCCCATTGATGATCTTAATGTCTATTTAAAAGATATTCCGGGGAAAGATCCCCAAGGAAAAGATCTGAAATATGATGTGATCTATGATGATATTCAAGAGGCATCTCGCGAAGATTTAGACCTGCCCCAAGGCGTTTGGGTTAAGGATTTGAAAACCGCTGACTGGAAAAAGGTTGAAACCCTGTGCACTGGTATTCTGACAGACCAGTCAAAAGACTTGCAGATTGCTTCGTGGTTGATTCGGTCTTGGATGTTTCTATACAATATAGAAGGTTTGCAAAAGGGGTTTGAACTTTTGCTGAAACTTTCTGAAAAATATTGGGATATTGCTTACCCCGCTATTGGCCCAGATGATCTGGAATATCGGGTGGGACCCTTTAATTGGATCAATGAAAAACTATCGGAATACTTGAACAGAATTATCATCACAGCCCCAACCGATAAGGATACTTTAGTCTATAGTTTTTCTGCCTATATCGATACCCATTATACAACGGATACAAAGGTAGCTCCGAATGCAGCCAATCAGGTCAGTCGTGAAAAGAAAGCACTAGATTTAAAGGCAAGTGTTAAAAAAACAGACACAGCTTTTTTTGCTCAGTTTAAAGAATCTGTGGATCAAACAAAAGAAACAATCAAAACTTTACAAACTTTTTTAGATCAAAAACTGGAAAAATCAAGCCCATCATTGTATAGAATTCAGGAGAAACTGGATCAATTTAATCAGTATTTGGAAATGATTTTGACAGAGCGCCGTGCAGAAGAGCAAGCAAAAGAAAATGCTAAAAAAACAACGGAAACAATCCAATTAGAGCCTGTATCTGCGGATAAACCTTCATCCCTGGATGATGTGATTCACGGTCGGGCCGAGGCCTATGCCATGATAGAAAAGGCTGCTGAGTATTTATCACAACTAGATCCCCATAGTCCCGCCCCCTATTTGATTAAGCGGGCAGTTAGGTGGGGGAACTTGCCCTTTGAGGACTTGCTGAAAGAAATGGTGGCCGATGGCAATGCGCTGACGGATCTTCGTCGCCTTCTGGGCGTTGCCGGCAATGCTCCCTTAGGAAATAACCAGGTTATAAATGCAGCTTCTTCGAATGCTTCTAAAGAACCAGCTAAACCCCTATGGAGCATCCAAGAATAGTGAAAAAACCCGTCCTCTTCCTTTGGAGCCTTTTGATAGGAGCTCTTTTAGTTTTAATTGTTTTCTATAATCCCTTTGCTGATTCTGAAAAAAAAGAAAAGGTGCTTTTGATTTATACCTGGATGCATACCTTTGATCCAGAAACTATCAAAGATTTTGAAAAAGAAACGGGCATCACTGTCCATATGGATTATTATGAAAGTGATGAAATTTTAGAAGCCAAATTACTTACTGGAAAATCCGGGTACGATATTGTAATGCCATCGGCAACCCCTTACTTCGGCCGACAGGTTTTGCTAAAAGATAAAATTTTCACACCCCTTGATAAATCTAAGTTGAAGAACTGGGGCAATTTAGATGAAACAATTCTAAGTCTTTTGGAAGCGTTAGATGAAGACAATGCCTATGGCATTCCCTTTACTTGGGGGGTGACAGGGTTTGCTTATGACGCCAACAAGATAAAAAAGATTTTCCCTTATCAAAAACTGCCGCCGGATAGTTTGTCTTTTGTTTATGACGAAGAACAAATCAAAAAACTTTCCAAGTGTGGGGTAACCCTGCTTGATTACCCCCAAGATTTAGTGGAATCCGTTTTGTACTACAAAGGAATTCAGCCGAATTATGGGGATTTTTCTCAAATTGAAACAGCCCGTAAAATCTTAAAAAAAATGCGTCCCCATGTTAAAAATTTCACAGCTAATGCGGGACGCATGATTAATGATTTGGTGAATGGGGAAGTTTGTTTGATGCAGACTTGGTCTGGGGAAGCGTTGCGGGCCCAGGTTGAAGCCAAATCTTCCAGAAAACCTGTTCAGCTAGAGTTCTTTATCCCCAAAGAGTATCAAGGTTTTTGGTGTGATTTATTTGTGATTCCCCGTGGGGCGCCCCATCTGGAAAATGCCTACAAGTTTTTAGACTTTATGATGAGGGGAGATATTGCAGCCAGAAATATTAAATATCTTTTGTCCCCCATTGCTAATGATGCTGCTTTGAAGCATTTACCCCCGTCCTTACGAAATAATCCCCTCCTTTATCCCAAAATGGTCTTTGAAAACTTTAGAATTAATGAAGTTTTAACTTTAAGCTTCGAAAGAGAGTTGACACGGATGTGGACGAAAACTAAGGTGGGACAAAAGTAACGTTAGTTTGAAATGAGATATCCAATAATAAGTTTTGCCCTGTGCCTTATTCTTGCCGGCTGTTCTTCCGTCCGTGAACATATGGGTTTGAATCGAGAAGGTCCTAATGAGTATGAATCCCTAAGAAATGAAGGGCTTGAAATGCCCACGACGATTGTTTTGCAAGATCCAAAGCTGGGCATTAGGCGCCCCCAACAACAATCTATCAGTCAAAAAGCCATGAACATTATCGTGTCAGATTCAACTGTTTCCCATCCCAAAACAATGCCAGCTTCAAAAAAGATAGACCGGAAACCAGATTTAGAAGTTAAAAGCGAACAAATGCTTCTAGAAAAAATTGGGGTCAATAAAAAACAAGAAGGAATCCGGCAGACGATAGACCAAGAAGCTCATCATGAACCTACCCTGGAACAAAAAATTAAAGATCAAATTTTCTTTTGGAAAAAAAAGAAGCGGGGAAAAGTGATTGACCCTGAAGAAGAAAAAGAAACCCTAGAAAAAGAAAACTCACCCATTTTAAATTCTGCTGCGTCTACAGAAGACGATGAATAAAAAGGACACAATGTATCATCAAAATTTACAAGGTTGTTTTGGGCTGGGGAAAGAAGGTCTCTCCTCGGACTTCATCAAGCCCTTAAAAACAACTTTAGAAAACTCGGTTGACACTTTAAGAAATTCTTACAAAGAGGGAGGTCTTCCCTTATTAAGGCTGCCCTATTTCCGCAAGGATATCGAAGATTTAAAAGAGCTGGTTTTACGGCTTCAAGATGATTTTTCTGATGTTATTATTTTGGGCACTGGGGGATCAAGCTTGGGGGGGAAGGCACTGTGCGCTTTGTCGTCTCAATCTAATCCCAAGCTGCATTTTTTAGATAATATAGACCCCCATACTTTTTTGTCTTTGTGCCAAAAAATAGAAATTCAGTCGACAGCAGTCATTGCCATTTCTAAGTCAGGCAGCACGCCTGAAACCATGATGCAGTTTTTGTTGCTGGCAAAAAAGTGGCTGAAAGAAATTGGTCCTCAAGCGCTCAAAAATCATTTCATTATTTTAACGGAAAATAAAACCTCCCCCTTCAAAATATTTGCAGACCGTTGGGAAATTCCATTTCTGGAGCATGATCCTAAATTGGGAGGGCGCTTTTCAGTTTTGTCCTCTGTAGGGCTTTTGCCTGCCATGATTGCAGGTCTTAATCCTGTGGCTGTTCGCGAGGGTGCTGCTTATGTTTTTGATAAACTTTTGGAAACAAATAATGTTTTGGAATTAGACCCCGTTTTAGGGGCAGCTGTTCAATACACTCTGGCCACAAAGCATAATATTTCTCAATCAGTCTTGATGCCTTATGTGGATCGTTTGAGCATTTTCTCAAAATGGTACCGACAATTATGGGCAGAAAGCCTGGGGAAAAACGGCAAAGGCACAACACCCATTGATGCATTAGGGGCTGTTGACCAACATAGTCAGTTACAGCTTTATTTGGATGGGCCTTGTGATAAGTTTTTCACTGTTGTTACTTTAGATCATATGATTAAGGGGCCAAAGGTTTTGGCAGATATTGCCCATGATCTTCAAGTGGAATTTCTGTTGGATGCAACCATGGCTGATTTGATTGAGGCGGAACAAAAAGCAACCATTGATACACTAATCGCCAATAATAGACCCACCAGACATATTCATTTGCCTGAGCTGAACGAAGGCTCTATGGGGGCCCTGATGATGCATTTCATGCTGGAAACGATTGTGATGGCAGACTTGTATAAAATTAATGCCTTTGATCAACAGGCCGTTGAGCAGGGCAAGAAGCTGGCCAAATCCTATCTTGTCAAAAAAATTAAAGAGCAAGAACATCAGCCCCTGTGATTCATGACAAAAATTCGTCTTTTACCATCCCATCTTGTAAACCAAATTGCAGCAGGAGAAGTTGTAGAGCGGCCTGCATCCGTTGTCAAAGAGCTGGTTGAAAACTCTTTAGATGCGGGGGCAACCCATATAGAAGTTAGTTTGCGGGATGGAGGAGCTAGTTATTTAAGTATTATGGATAACGGGCACGGCATGACAGCGGATAATTTGCGCCTGTGTATTGAACGGCATGCTACATCAAAATTACCTGAAGATGATTTGTTTAATATTAATACCCTTGGGTTCCGGGGGGAGGCTTTGCCCTCAATTGGCGCAATTAGCCGTCTTAAAATACAAAGCCGCGCCAGGGGACAGGAGGATGGATATTCCCTGTCTGTTGAAGGGGGGATGTTGGGAGAAATCATACCCGTTGCCATGACAGAAGGCACCAAAATTGAAGTTAAAGATTTATTTTATGCCATTCCCGCCCGCCTGAAATTTTTGCGCACTAAGGCAACGGAGCAAGGGTATGTGGTGGATGTACTCCAGCGGCTATCCATGATTTATCCTCATGTGGCTTTTACGGTTAAAACAGAAGAAAAAACCCTGTGGAAGTATGATGGGCATTCCCCTGATTCCCAGGGGCAACTGAAAAGAATTTCTGACATTATGGGGGCTGAATTTTTTGATAATTCTTTGCCCGTTAATTTGGAACGGGAAGACATGACGTTAACGGGCTTTGTGAGCTTGCCCACCTTGAATCGGTCTAATGCCCAGCATCAATTTCTGTTTGTGAATGGACGCCCTGTAAAAGATAAACTGCTGACAATAGCTGTTAAACTTGCCTATCAAGATTTTATAGCCCATGACAGATATCCCTTAGTAAGTTTGTTTTTGAACCTTCCCCCCAGGGATGTAGATGTGAATGTTCACCCCGCTAAAACGGAGGTTCGATTTAAAGATATCAATCTTGTGCGATCTTTTTTGATTGGGGGACTTAAACAAACTTTGGCTCAGATGGGGCATAGATCTTCCAATACGGTTTCTGAGAAAACACTAGAAAGATTTCAATCCGCCTCACCTTCTTTGTCATCTTTTCAGCAGTCTATAAGACCGAATTTTTCAAGGCCAGCATCCTATCAAATGCCTCTGCGAGCATCAGAACACCTTTCGGCAAAGGATCCGGCTGAGGTTTATTTTGCCCCCTCGGTCCGTACCTATGAAATGGAAATGCAGGCTGATGTTCAGCAGGAATATCCCCTGGGGATGGCTTGTGCTCAAGTCCATGAAACCTATATTGTTAGCCAAACAAAGCAAGGTATCGTTGTCACAGATCAACACGCAGCCCATGAACGGATTGTGTATGAAAAACTGAAAAGAGAATTTAAAGAAGCGGGTGTTAAAAGCCAGATTCTGTTGATTCCAGAGGTTGTGAAGCTTTCAGGTAATGATCTGCAAGCCTTGCTGGGGCAAGAGGAATCTTTGAAAGCGTTGGGGTTTGTGTTTGAAGCCTTTGGGGAAGATTCCGTTTTGATTCGGGAAGTGCCCGCAATGCTGGCCCATCTTGATATTAAAAAGCT
The DNA here is from genome assembly GCA_037146715.1 of Alphaproteobacteria bacterium. Taxonomy (NCBI): domain Bacteria; kingdom Pseudomonadati; phylum Pseudomonadota; class Alphaproteobacteria; species Alphaproteobacteria bacterium. The sequence continues at coordinate 101,119 of JBAWWO010000002.1, read as the reverse complement.
GGCAAAAGATCTGTCTGAAGAGATTACAGAGCAAGGAAAAAGTTCCACCCTGGAAGAACGCTTGAATGCAGTTTGTTCCCTAATGGCTTGTCATGGCAGTATTCGGTCAGGCCATAAAATGCTGATTTCAGAAATGAATGAGCTGCTGCGTCAGGTGGAAAAAACACCCTATTCAGGCCAATGTAACCATGGACGCCCCACCCATATTGTTTTAAGTTTAAATGATATTGAAAAATTGTTTGAAAGAAAATAATGGAACAATCCTATAAACCCATTCACTTCATTAGCCGGGCGGTGATCATAGATCAAGATCATCTTTTGGTGACCTACCACCCCCCCAGTGAGCATATTTACACTAATCTGCCAGGGGGGCATGTGGAATGGAGCGAGGGGGCTGAAACAGCCATTAAGCGAGAACTGCTAGAGGAAACAGGCCTTGTGTTTCAGAAGACCCAATTCCTGGGTGTTTTAGAATACTCTTTCGAAAGATCCGGCGGCTGTCATACCCATGAATGTAACTTTGTTTTCTGGGCTGAATCTGCAGAAGTAAAATATCCTTTTATTCCCACTTCTCCTGAACAAAATTGTGCCTTTAAATGGGTAGCCTTAGGAGATCTTGAGGGTACTAATCTGATGCCAGAACCTTTACGGACGCTGATCCCCTTGTGGGTCAACAATCCTCATAAGCCTAGGTTGGATTCTAGTTTGCAAGGGATTCTTTAAGTCTGAGGGGGGATGTATCTTTTCCCCTTGCCTTTTTTTCCAAAAAAGCTAATATTCAGAAAAAGAGTTTGAAGCGACTTCAAATTCAAATAATAAAAAAAGTAAGCGTGGAGTTCCTGTGATTGCAACACATAGAACCCCACTAATCGTATAAACCTAAAACGGAGGTCTACATGACTGATCACAATCTAAACGATTTTCTCTATACTTTAAAGAGCCTTGATGCACACTATAAGCGTTTGATTGATCTATTGGATCATCAAAAGCAAATGGAGGATGGCATTCTCAATACATTAAGAGACATTCGTTTTCTTCACGCGGAGGTGCGCTATACTTATTTGCGTCCGCCGCGTGAAACTTTGCAGTAAAAAGAAAGCTGGATTGCTTCCTCTGGATGACGAGAGCCGGACTCACCCCAATTGGATTCCCTCGGGCTTGACCCGAGGGTCTAAGGGTGCGGAACGCAGGCCCGTTAGGTTGTCAGAAAAAGTAAGGCGTGGGTCCTCGGGTCAAGCCCGAGGAAAGCAAAAAAAGAGAGCCCGAGGAAAGCAAGGGGGGATGAGGAATTCAAAAAAAGAGAGCCTGAAGAAAGCAATAAGAGAGGGCTGAAGAATGATGGGCGTGGCAATCCAGTTTTCTTCGCTAAAACTTTTCTGCGACGCGGTTTTCGATGGTGGGAAGATTTAGGAAGCTCATCAGATCCCGCAGTTCATGACGGGCGGCCACGTGGGAAATCTGCATCGGCATTCCCACGGCTTTTAAATCCAAAAGGGTTAACCCCTGCAAAAACAATTCACGGAAGATCACGCGCTCGCTGAAACCCTTGGTGGTGCGGAAGGCCAGCCTTTTTGAAAGGGTAGATAAAACAGTTTCCATTCTTTGTTTATTGTGAGCATTGATTGAGGATAAGCGATTTCGCAGAACAATCCAGTCAATACTTCCTCGGTCTCGCACAGCCCGATGCTTTTTCTGTTCCCATACCCAATCTGCATAAATGCTGGGCTTTTCCATGCTCATAGATTCAGAATTCAGTTGAACCAAAACGTCTAAATCAACAAAACTGTCATTTAAAGGGGTGATCAACGTATCCGCATACGAGTGCGCCAGGCGCGACAAATACAGGTCGTGCCCAGGGGTGTCTATAACGATAAAATCATAATCCTTTAAAGAGCTCATAAGATCTTCGAATTTGACTTTGTCTTCCTCATGCGCTTTTTTGCTGGAATCATCATCAGAGCGGGTCAGGCGAAAATGCTCAGAAATGGGCAGCTTGATTTTGGTGCGATCAATATAGTTGCGACGATTATCAAAATAGCGGCTAAGGGTTCCCTGGCGGGCGTCAATATCAATACTGGCGACCTTAAAACCCATGTGTAAAAGAGAGGCAACAACGTGCATGGCCGTGGTGGACTTGCCCGTTCCCCCCTTCTCATTCCCTAAAACAATGACGTATGGTTTTTTGTGCATGTTTTCATTCTAGCACAGCCGGAATAGAAGTCTACTGTTTCTGATGAGCGTGGCAAGACACCCTATTGCGAACTAAACACTAAACGGGGCAGCCGAAGTTGCAACTAGAGGATTTCTCAGTGTCTACAGGTTTAAGTGATTCAGCCCAGCTGTTATAATAGGTTTTCGTTATACTGAATGGGGTAGTGCTATCTATATCGCCGGTATTACGCAGCATAGTCTGTATAACAGGATCTTTGGGGTCGGCCGTCAAAGAAAGCAAAGGAAAATCATACTTCATCTCATGTTCATCAATTTTGTTATCCTTCAAAATTGCACCCTCTTCAATGGTGGGGGGTGCCCCATCTTTAGATATTATGTGAAAAAATCTTTTGCTTCCTGGACCATAGTCTCCTGAGCCAAAGTCTATGCGCGCATGTTGGCCAATTTTTGCTTTAGTTCCCGTGCTCCACTTAGGGCCCGAAGTTAGCAGAAATCTTAAAGAACTTAGTCCATTCTGATGATAAATACTTCCATCGATTTGAATTTCTTGAGCTGAAAAAAGCAAGTCATAATCCGTCTCCCAGTGTATCCTAGCACCTGATGTGACAAGAATTTTACTTGCTCCACACGCATTTGCATTAATGGCTACAGTTGCTATACCCATCCAACGATGGATCATCGTATCTGTAATGGAGGCTTCTGGATACTGAGACTTTTCAGCCTCACCTATAATATACATAATTTTTTCTTGTGATCCGAGTGCTGGGGGCGCAGAGATAGACCCTTCGCCCCTATGAGGCTTGAGGGTGGCGGTAGTTATCTTCCAAAAAACTCTTGCCCCAATTTTAGACCTCGCTCATCAATTGAATGGTCTAGATGGGGAAGTAGATGCAGAGATACGGGGAACCCGGCGGTTTTTAACATTATATTCGCGTCTTTTGAAGCCGTTGCAGGAACTACATCATCTTGCGCTCCATGAACCAATAGAATGTCTAAGTCCTTGGGTGAGCTTGTAATGTCTTTCGGATCCATGGGGACTCCCCCCGAATAGCCAATGACTTTGCTGCATAGATGGGGCTGGGTAAGGGCTGTATATAAGACCAACATGGCCCCTTGGGAAAATCCAACGATACAAGTATTCTGCCAAGAAACTTGATGCTTTTCCTGCATCTGTTTTATAAAAGTGGCCAAACTTGGAGCCGCTTTTTTACAGCCGGCGGTTAACAAAGACTCTTCTAAATTTCCAATAGGAAACCACTGAAAGCCATAGACGGAGGCTACAAACTCAGGCGCATTAGGGGCAATGAACAGGGTGGTGGGAACGAACGATTTCCAATACTCCCCAAGTCCCATAATATTTTCCGCGCTGGCCCCATAGCCATGCAGAATAAAAACCAGGTGTTTTACAGGGCCCTTACTGGCAACTTCACAAAAATGTTGAATCATGGGATGACTATAGAGTATGTTTCATAATCATGAAATCAGAATATTATGAATAATGTTTCAAAGTATATCAGAAAAACTTACCAACAGTAGACCTCTTGTATAACCAAATATGGGCGGGAAATTTACGCTACTTTTTTGATAGGGTAGTGCACACCAATGCAACCATTTTATTTTTATCCTTGGCATCACTTTGTGCGATCAATAAAGTTAAGGCAGTGAGCGCTGGGGGCGTTATGCGAGATCTATCTAAAACCTTAGCTTGTTGTAAGAACCATATAAATGCATAGGCTCCAGATCTTTTATTTCCATCCAAGAATGGGTGATTTTTAACAATGAAGTAGAGCAGATGTGCTGCTTTTTCTTCTATGCTAGGATACACATCTTGATCTCCAACGCTCTGCATTACATTGCCAACTATTCCTTCGATAGAATTCTTTGTTCGTTCGGCACCAAACAATTCTGTCGCTTCACCTTTTTGAACCAAAGCATACTTTAGTTTTTGCAAAGCCTTATCAAGTTTATCAGATGTTAATGAAACTTTTTTCTTAGTGATTCCTGTTATAGAAAGTTGATCTCTATCATAGGCATCTAATGATATCCAGGTATCAGCAAACAGACTAATAAGCTCTAAAATACTCACATTATCAACAGGTGAAGCAGAAGGGAGCAAACTTTTAACATCTGCGATTGCTTTCATGAATTGTTCATAATTTTCTTTGATACGATCGCGGTTGATAGTATATCCTTCAACAATATGGTTTCTTAGGGTTTTGGTCGCCCATTGGCGAAAATGTGTAGCGCTTTTTGAATTCACCCGATACCCAACACTAAGTGCTGCATCAAGATTGTAGTGGTTTACTTTATATGTTTTTCCATCTTTGGCAGTATGTTCCATTTTGGAACACACTGAATTTTCGTTTAGTTCTCCTGAAGAAAAAATATTTCCTAGATGCTTTGAAATCGCCTGACGCTGCACGTCAAATAAAGACGCAAGTTGCTCTTGAGTTAACCAAATCGTATTATATTGAGAGTCTGTTTTTAACTCTAAAGCGCCATTCTTAGATTGGTATACAACTAAACTAGATTTTGTTTTTATCATGATATTTGCTTTTTCACAAAAATGTTGAATCATGGGATGACTATAGAGTATGTTTCATAATCATGAAATTAGAATCTATTGTAAAAATTGAGGCCGGAAAAAAATATTTTTTCTGCACCTGTGAGAAAAGCGCCAACTATCCTTTCTGTGATGGCAGTCATAAGGGATCAGGGCTTAAATCTTTATGTTATGAATCTCCTATTGAACAGACGGTTCAATTCACTGATGGCTGCGTGAAAGAAGTTCAAGAATAATGTTCCAAAGTCTATCAGAAAAACTCACCAACGTTCTTAAGGGGCTGGGCCGGCAGGGAGCCCTAACGGAACAAGATGTGACCACAGCCCTGCGGGAAATCAGGATTGCTTTGCTAGAAGCCGACGTGGCTTTGCCCGTTGTTAAAAATTTTATTGAAAAAGTTAAGGAAAAAGCCATTGGGCAAAAGGTGGTGGAAAGTGTGTCGCCTGCCCACCTTGTCACCAAAATTGTGCATGATGAATTGGTTGAGGTTCTGGGTTCTGAAACGACAGAGCTGAACTTGGCCACCACGCCGCCAGCGATCATTATGATGGTGGGGTTGCAGGGGTCTGGTAAAACAACCTCCTCAGCCAAGCTGGCTAAATATATAAAAGACAAGCTGAAGAAAAAAGTTTTGATGGCGTCCTTAGACGTTTATCGTCCGGCGGCTCAGGAACAATTAGAGGTGTTGGCCCATACGATTGATGGCCATAGCCTGCCTATTATAAAAGGGCAGGGGCCTCTGGATATCGCGGAACGGGCCCTCAAGGCCGCGCGCTTGGAAGCTTATGATGTGTTGATTCTGGATACGGCGGGGCGTTTGCACATTGATGAAGCTCTGATGGACGAGCTTGTTCAGGTTAAACGCCATGTGAAGCCCATTGAAACCCTGCTGGTGGTGGATGCCATGACGGGGCAAGATGCGGCTAATATTGGAAAAGCCTTTCAAGACCAATTAAGTCTTACAGGTATTATTCTGACCCGGTTGGATGGAGACGCCCGGGGTGGGGCGGCTCTTTCCATTCGGCAGGTAACTGGGTGTTCTATTAAGTTCATGGGGGTGGGCGAAAAGGTTGATGCCCTTGAAGTTTTTCACCCGGATCGGGTGGCTGGACGCATCTTGGATCAAGGGGATATTGTTTCTTTAGTAGAAAAAGCAATAGAAACTATTGACAAAGATGAATCAGAAAGGCTAAACAGGAAGATCGAAAAAGGGTCTTTTGACCTGAACGATATGGCTGCCCAGCTGCAACAAATGATGAAGATGGGCGGAATGTCTGGCTTTTTGAACATGCTTCCCGGTATGGGAGGACTGAAAGAAAAGATGGCGTCACAGCAAGTGGACGATAGAATTCTGAAAAAACAGATTGCTATTATCCAATCTATGACTCCGAAAGAGAGACGCTTTTATAAGGTTTTAAATGGGTCTCGGAGAAGGCGAATTGCTTTAGGATCAGGCACCACGGTGCAAGAAGTGAATCGGCTTTTGAAACAGTTTGAAGGAACCTTACAGATGATGAAAAGGGTTCAGAAGATGAGCAAAAAGGGATTTTTGCAAAGTGGTTTAAAGAATTTATTTAACTAAAGAAGGAAAAGAAAATGGCACTAAAAATTAGAATGGCTCGCGCAGGGGCAAAAAAGCGTCCCTATTATCACATCGTTGTGACGGACGAGCGCAACCCGCGTGATGGCAAGTACATCGAACGCTTGGGTTCCCATGATCCTTTCTTGGACAGAGAAAACCCTAGTCGCGTTGTTTTGAAGCTAGATCGTGTTAAGCATTGGCTTTCTGTAGGCGCGCAAGTATCTGACCGCATTCACTTGTTTTTGGCAAATGCCGGAATTTTGGAAAAGAAGCCTTTGACACCACAAACAAAAAAGAACAAACCAAAGCGCAAAGCTATGGAACGTGTTCAAGCTGATATCGATAGAAAAGCTGCTGCTGAACAGGCGGCTAAAGATGCTGCTGAAGCGGAAGCCGCTGCTGCAGCTCAAGCAGCTGCAGAACCAGTTGTTGAAGAATCTGTAGCAGAAGAGATTGCACCAGAAGAAGCTTCTGTTGAAGCTGAAACTGTTGAAGAAAGTGCTTCAGAAGAAGTGCCGGCTGAAGAAAGCGTTGTCCCAGAAGAGACAACACCTGAATCAGTTGAAACTCCAGCTGAAGAAGAAAATAAAGAATAGGGTTTTACGAGGTCACGAAAGGAAGCTGGATTGCTTCGTTAGGCTATGCCCTTCTTGCAAGGACGTGGAAAACCTGCCTCCAATGGATTCCCTCGGGTGCGGAACGCACCCCCGTTAGAGCGGCCAGTGTTGAAAGTAAGGCGTGAGTCCTTGGGTCAAGCCCGAGGGATGCAATAAAGGATACTTCTATGACTTGGACTCCTGATAAAAAAGTACTTGTTGGTTTGATTGTGGCGCCTCAGGGTATTAAGGGACAAGCCCGCGTGAAGTGCTTCCTTAAAAATCCAAAAGACTTAGATCAGTTTAAAACTTTACAAAAAAAAGACGGAACCCCTTTTCCCAAAATAAAAATTTCTTACCTGAAAAAGGAAGTTGCGATTATTAACATTCAAGGCGTTACGGACCGTACAGCCGTTGAACAGCTTAAAAACACTGAACTTTTCATTGATCATTCTGAGCTACCATCCTTGGACGACCAGACTTTTTATGAGGCCGATCTTGTGGGGCTTTCCGTTCAGTCTCTTGCCGGTGAATCCCTGGGAATGGTTGTGAGTGTCCAGCATTTTGGCGCAGGGCCTTTGCTGGAAGTCCAATCTATACACCCTGGTGAAACGGTTTTTGTGCCTTTTAAAGATGATTTTGTTCCTGTGGTTGAGTTGAAACAGGGCTTTTTGCAGGTGGAAGATTCTTTCGCAGATCAGTTAAAGGAAGAGCCTAAATGACAGCCCCTGTTTGGCATGCGACAGTTTTCACCCTGTTTCCTGATATGTTCCCCGGTCCCTTAGGATTTTCTTTGACGGGACGGGCCCTTGAGAAAAAAATTTGGGATTTAACAACCGTTAATATTCGAGATTTCGCCAGAGACAACTATAAATCCGTTGATGACACCCCATTTGGCGGCGGCGCAGGCATGGTTATTCGGGCCGATATTTTAGACCAGGCCTTGCAGTCTGTGCCCCGGGATTCTGATGTTCCGCTGATCTATTTAAGCCCCCGGGGAAAGCCCTTAAATCAGGCTATGGTCAAAAATTGGATAAAGGGTTCAAAAATTCACTTGATTTGTGGAAGATATGAGGGTATTGATGAAAGACTTCTTCAGAAGAGACGGATCCAGGAAGTAAGTCTGGGTGATTTTGTCTTGTCTGGTGGAGAGTTAGGCGCCCTTGCGTTGATTGATGCTTGCGTGCGCCTGTTGCCCGGGGTGATGGGTGATCAGGGGTCTTTGCTTGAAGAAAGCTTCGAACAGGGACTTTTGGAATACCCCCATTATACAAAGCCCCAGGTTTGGGAAGGGTTAGAAGTTCCCAGTGTATTGCTTTCGGGCCACCACGAGCAAATCCAGAAATGGAAATTGCGTGAATCACAGCGGTTAACCCAGAAGCGTCGCCCAGATTTATGGGCCGAATACGTGCGTAGAAAGTTTGAAAAATAAAAAGTTAGGTTTTGTTATGAATATTTTACAACAGATTGAACAAGAGCAAGTTAAGCGCTTAACGGAAAATAAAACTATTCCAGCCTTTGTTGCCGGCGATAGTTTGCGTGTTGACGTGAAAGTGGTTGAAGGGGATCGTGAACGTATTCAGGCTTATGAAGGTGTTTGTATTGCCCGAAAGAATGCGGGATTGCACTCGTCTTTTACCGTTCGTAAAATTTCTTATGGAGAAGGGGTTGAGCGTGTGTTCCCCTTGTATTCTCCGCGCATCACAATCACTGTCGTTCGTCGCGGTGATGTGCGTCGTGCTAAGCTTTACTATCTAAGAGATCGTAAAGGAAAGAGTGCGCGGATCGCAGAAAAGAAGACTGTTCGCCCTGTAAAGGTTGCGGCTGTTCAGCAAGTAACCCCAGATCTAGAGTAGATTAAAACCTAGCCTTTAGGGGCATCGCGAAACTGCAGGTTCTCGGGTCGTCCGAGGAAAGTAGTAGAGTGCTGCTGCCTCCAATTTCCGTCATTACGAGGTCTGAAAGGCTGTCGTAATCCAGCACTTCCTTTTTCTTTCTACATAGTAGGCGTTCCGACTGGTTGCTACGCAACAGGTGGATTGTTTCGTTAGGTTATCCTTTGTAAGTAAGGCGGGGGTCCTAGAGTCAGCTCAAGGAAAGAAATGGGGAGATTGGGTTCGGTTTCTACCAAAAGAAAAAGGCTTTCTAATAAGAAAGCCTTTCACCTTTAAAATAAAGTAAAACTTTATTCAGACCTTACTCAGACTTTTCGTCAGAGCTTGTATCAGCAGCAGCATCAGTAGAAGCTTCAGAAGCGTCTCCAGAAGTGGCAGATGCATCTGTTGTTTCTGTTGTTGTTTCTGTTGCTTGATCTGATGAAGCTTCATCTTTCTTGCTGCAGTTAGCCAAAGCCAACAAAGCGGCAAGAGACAAAATGATATATGCTTGTTTCACGTCGATCTCCTTTACGTTTAGGATTGTTGTTCCATAACTTATCCCTATCATAACTTTTTTTAGAGTTCCAGAAAATAATGCGTTTTTTCTGATCTTTTTTGTTTTTTTGGTAATTGTAAAGTAACAAAAACCCCCATGGTTGCAGTTTAACCCCCTAAAGAAGCTGGACTGTTTTATTTTTCTGTTTCTTAAGCAACAAAAGGAAAATAATTTAAGAAAACTCAAGATTTCCAGTTGTGTAAACATTTTTATATGCTATGATTGGATCAACATTTAAGAAAACAGGGGATACCATGTACAAGACTTTATCATTTATTTTCATTTTTTTCTGTGGCCTTGCTTCTTTCGAGTCTTCTTTTGCTGCGGATCAGAGCACTAGTGAAACTGCCAAAGAAATTCTAAAGAAGATGAAAACTGCGGTTAAAGACAATAACGGCAAATTTGAACAGTATTCCAAATATATGGAAGGCTATAAACAAGCCTTAGCAGATGTTAAAAAATATGGTTTGGCAATGCAGAAAGTAAAGTTAGAGATCATTGCGAATAAATCTTATCTGGACAATCTTATGAATTCTCTCGATATGCATCATTCAACAGATTATGCCTCAAAAAGGGATGCGAACGACCTATTGAATGAACATAAATACAAAGATTATGAATCTCTTTTACGCTATGGCTATGCTGCAGAATTCTCCAAAACGTGTCACTATTTGAAACCTATGGGGGGTTATTTCCCTGATCCTCAATCTTTGCATGTGCGGAATTTCTTTGATCTTCCTAGAACTGCCGAGGAAAGAAGCGAATAGCAAGCTAACCTTTAAAATATACCCTCTTATTGCCTTTTCGGGCTTGACCCTGCCCCTTTCATCATCCTTGTACATATTAGGATTTGGTGACAGAAAAGGGGCAGTTTTCGGAACTTCCCCCAATCTTTTACGTTAGAGGATCACGACCAGGGAAAACCGTATTACCTCATCTCTTTAAATCGCTGATACCAAGATTGAAACATCAGAACGCCCCACAGACCATGGGGGTTGACGGATTTGTGGTTTTTAAAGTCAGCCCACTGCTGATGAATGAACTCACTATTTAAAATGCCATCCTGATCCAGTTGATTCTTTGATAGTAAATCAGACGCCCAGGGGTTCAAACCTGTACGCAGCCATTGATCCAGGGGAATGGAAAATCCTTGCTTGGGACGCTCTAAAAGCTCAACTGGAATATGCTTGTGTGCAATCCACCTTAAAGGACGCTTAGAGGTCTGTTTGTTTATTTTAAAGGACGTGGGCAAACGGAAACTAAGCTCCAAAAGCCGGTGATCCAGCAGGGGTTCCCGGGTCTCAAGACTGACAGCCATGCTGGTCCGATCAACTTTCACCAAAATATCATCGGGCAAATAGGTTTTCATATCTTGCATTTGCATATAAAGGATGGGGTCCCCCATAACCTTAGGGAGGGAATTTGGTAAATGGGGGAAGTTCTTTAAAAGAGATGACGGGTGGTTCCAAATAGATACCAGCCCGTCATATAAGTTTTCTATCGTGTTTAGGTCTAGTAACTGCCCTATTTTATGGGTTTTTTCCTGCAATTGAGCAAGTTGAAAAACCCCTGATTTTTCCACCGCTTTCAACAAAGAAGGTGGTATCCCACGCAGGCCCGTGCTACCAAGTTTGCGCAAAAACATGGGGGTTTTAAAAATCCATCCATAGCGGCTTAGGGCTTGATAGCGATTGTATCCTGCAAAAACCTCGTCTCCTCCGTCCCCTGACAGAGCTACGGTCACATGCTGTCGGGCCATTTTGGCTACCAGATAGGTGGGAATTTGGGAGGCATCCGCAAAGGGCTCATCAAACCACTCACAGATTTCGGGCACAAGATTTAAGCAGTCTTTTGGTCCACAATACCATTCGGTGTGATCTGTTCCCAGATGGTTGGCAATGGCTTTGGCGTGGGGCGCTTCGTTATAAAAATCCTCATGAAAGCCAATAGAAAACGTTTTGATAGGGGTAGGTGATTGGCTTTGCATCAGTGCCGCAACCGTTGAACTATCAATCCCCCCCGACAAGAAACACCCCAAGGGAACATCCGCAATCATTCTTTTTTTGACTGAGTCTTTCAATAAGGTTTCAATATCCTCACAGGCCTGTTCAAAGCTTTGGGTGTAGGGATTTTCTTGGGCTCTTTGTAAAGCTCTATCCAGGGACCAATAGGTGGTTTCTTGAACATGACCTTGCCCATCAATGGTTAAAATATGCCCAGGTTCTACTTTGTTGATATCCTGAAGGATAGATAGGGGGCTGGGTACATAGTTGTATTTAAAATAAAGTCCCAGGGCTTCCAGATTAATTTCAGGCTTAAAAGCTGGGTGGGCATAAAAACTATTTACCTGAGATCCAAAAAACAAAACTTTATTATGAAAGCCCCAGTATAGAGGCTTCACCCCAAGCCGATCCCGGCATAAATAAAGCTTTTGTTCATCCCGGCGCCACAGGGCAAAGGCGAACATGCCCAAGCATTTTTCAACAGCTTTCTGAACTCCGTAGAATTCACAGGCTTCCAGTAAAACTTCTGTATCAGAATGGCTTTTAAAGCGAATGCCTTTGGATTCAAGGTCGTGCCGTATCTCTTGAAAATTATAAATTTCCCCGTTAAAAACCAAAACACTGTTGCCTGAAGTCGATACCATCGGTTGGGCCCCCAGGGGAGAAATGTCAATAATGGCCAAGCGCCTATAACCAAAGGCTAAACCTATATTTTCATCAACCCAAGTGCCCTTATCATCTGGTCCCCGCGCCTTAAGGCTTAGGGCCATTTTTTCAGCAACCTGATGTTCATTTTCTTTTGTAAAGCGGGTTTTAAGCTCCCAAAAGCCGGTTAATCCACACATGACGTCCTTCTATGATTTATGATCTGACATTATACCATTCAACTTCAATCGTCATCCCGAAATAAATTCAAGGTGATGGTAGCGGATTTAAGATGCAAAAACCTTCGAAAAAGAATCCCCCGGATGGCGTTCAATCTTTTGAGACATCTCTAAGTCTAGCAAAAGAGGCCACAGCTTGTCAGCGGGCAGGCGGGTTTCTTGAATCAAGGTATGGACCGACAAGGGGGTGGCATTCAGCACAGTCAGCAAGGTGTTTTGCACATCTGTTGGGGAAAATTCCAGGGGGGATTCTTCTGCGAACAGTGTGCTTTGCTGGGGGGCGTGCAACATAGATCTTTTTTCCAATACATTTAAAATATCTTGGGCCGATTCTGTTAAAATAGCCCCTTGTTTCAGCAAAAAATTGGTGCCCCGGCATCGGGGATCCATGGGGGAACCCGGTACAGCAAAGACTTCCCGACCCTGTTCTGTGGCGCAGTTGGCGGTGATCAGGGACCCGGACTGGATTGAGGCCTCAACCACCAGCAGCCCTTGAGACAAGCCAGAAATCAACCGATTGCGCCGGGGAAAGTGAGAGGCTTGTGGGGTGGTTCCATAGGGCACTTCTGTTAGTAGGAGACCTTCTTGGGAAATTTTTTCATAGAGCACTTTGTTTTCTTCCGGATACACATTGTCAATACCGCCGCCAATCACCGCAAGGGTACCCGTTTCTAAAGCCCCCTTATGGGCAGCCGTATCGATCCCCCGGGCTAAACCTGAGGCCACAACCCAGTCGGCTTTTCCCATGGTGGCAGCGATCTTAAAAGCAAGGCGACAGCTGTGACTTGAGGCATTGCGCGCCCCAACAAGACCTAAAGTGTTTTGGGTGAGCAAATCCAGATTCCCCTTTACAATCAAAACAGGTGGCGCATCGGGCAGCTGCTTTAAAAGGTCTGGATACTGGGGGTCAAAAAGGGTGATGAACTGGGCCCCAAATTTTAAGGTATTATCGATTTCTGTGTGGATCAGAGGCAGGGGGGGCAGGGTAATTTTGCGCTTAAGCCGTCCCTTAATCTCATCCCACTGAGTCACAATGGTTTCTGGATTTGGGTAATGCTGGAGCAGCCGATGAAAGGTCAACGGCCCCAGATTTTCACTGCGGATCAGTTGTAAAGTTTCTGTCAGATAAGGGTTTGTCATGGAACAGATGAAACAAAAAAATGGAGAAAAAATCAAGAGGGCAATGTTGCTTTAATTTGAAGTTGGAAAAAGAGAGGCTGGATTGCCACAGAAATTCTGCGAATTTCTTCGCAATGACGAGGGTGGGGAATAATTCTAATTTTCTTATATACTCCTCTTGACCGGATGAAAAATTTGATTTATACCCAGATTAGCACTCTAAGAACAAGAGTGCTAACTCGTAATAACCCTTTTAAAAAGAGGAAGACCATGAAATTTAAACCCTTACACGATCGTATTTTAGTGCGTCGCTTAGAACAAGAAGAAAAAACCAAAGGGGGCATCATTATCCCCGATACGGTAAAAGAAAAACCTATTCAAGGTAAAGTATTGGCTGTTGGGGCTGGTGCCCGCGATGAAACCGGCAAACAGCACCCCCTGGAAGTTAAGGTGGGTGATACTGTTCTTTTTGGAAAATGGTCAGGCACAGAAGTCAAGATAGACGGTGAAGAGCTGCTTATCATGAAAGAATCTGATGTTTTTGGAATTATATAGTTGTTAATAAGGAGATAAAGTTATGAGTGCAAAAGAAATCAAGTTTTCAACAGACGCACGCAGCAAGATGTTGAAAGGCCTAGATATTCTAGCTGATGCCGTGAAGGTAACATTGGGTCCAAAGGGGCGTAATGTAATTTTAGAAAAATCTTTTGGGGCACCCCGTATCACAAAAGATGGTGTTTCCGTTGCCAAAGAAATTCAGCTTGCTGATAAGTTTGAAAATGTAGGCGCGCAAATGATTCGTGAGGTTGCCAGCAAGACAAATGATATTGCGGGTGACGGTACAACAACAGCAACTGTTTTGGCCCAGTCTATTGCGCGGGAAGGTTTCAAGGCTGTTACAGCTGGTATGAATCCTATGGATTTGAAGCGTGGAATCGATTTGGCTGTTACAGCTGTTGTGGCTCATGTCCAAAAGCATTCAAAGAAGGTTACAACGAATGCTGAAATTGCCCAGGTTGCAACCATTTCTGCCAATGGCGAAAAAGAAATCGGTAACATGATTGCCAAAGCCATGGAAAAAGTGGGTAAAGAGGGTGTGATCACTATCGAAGAAGCCAAAGCCATGGAAACGGACGTTGAAATCGTGGAAGGAATGCAGCTGGATCGCGGTTACATTTCCCCCTATTTCGTAACGAACCCAGAAAAAATGACTTGCGAGCTGGATGAACCTTTCATTCTGATTCACGACAAGAAAATTTCCACCCTACAGCCTATTTTGCCAGTACTTGAAAAAGTGGCTCAATCCGGTCGTGCGCTTTTGATCGTTTCAGAAGATCTTGACGGGGAAGCTTTAGCAACCTTGGTTGTGAACAAGCTTCGCGGTGGGTTGAAGATCTGCGCGATTAAAGCGCCTGGATTTGGGGACCGTCGTAAGGCCATGTTGGAAGACCTAGCCATTTTGACAGGGGCTACTTTGGTTTCTGAAGAAACTGGAGCTAAGTTGGAAAATGTAACGCCTGATATGCTAGGGTCTGCAAAGCGCGTTGTGATTACAAAAGAAACATCAACCTTTGTTGATGGAGCTGGCAACGCTAAGAAAATTGAGGCACGCTGCCATGAAATCAAGGCACAGATTGAAGAATCAACCTCTGATTATGACAAGGAAAAAATGCAGGAACGCCTAGCTAAACTGTCTGGTGGTGTTGCGGTTATTCGTGTAGGCGGTGCAACGGAAGTTGAAGTGAAAGAACGCAAGGATCGCGTTGAAGATGCTTTAAACGCAACCCGTGCAGCTGTGGCAGAAGGTATTGTTACCGGTGGAGGAGCAGCTCTTTTGCATGCGTCTAAAGAAGCCTTCAAAAACTTGCATCCAGCCAATGATGACCAAAAAATGGGAATCGACATTATTCGTCGGGCTATTCAGTCTCCAACACGTCAGATCGTTGAAAACGCTGGCGAAGAAGCTTCCATCGTTGTGGGTCGTATTTTAGCCGAAAAAAGCCCTAATTTTGGATACAACGCCCAAACCAATGAATATGGCGACATGTTCGAATTTGGTGTGGTTGATCCAACAAAAGTGGTGCGGACAGCCCTGCAAGATGCAGCGTCCGTTGCTGGTTTGCTAGTCACAACAGAAGTGATTGTTGTGGAAAAACCCGAACCTAAATCATCCATGCCCGATATGGGTGGAATGGGTGGTGGCGGTATGGGCGGCATGGGCTTTTAAAGCCTAGCCTTTTGGCCGATTACTTCGCGAAATTATAAGCTCGTGGATTCCTCATGTACCCAAATGTACACGTCGGAATCCACGCCCTTTATTTCACTCGTACTCGACGCAAAAATCTAGGTTTTTACAAAAACCATAATCTTTTGTGGTGCTCCATCGTGGATCGAAGATTTAGAAACAATTCCTGCCACTAGAAAGTTTGTGGAATAGAGCCGTGTCTTTCTCGCTGCACTCGTCCGAAAGAGATACGCTAGAAAATAATAGAAATTCTTTGTCAGGGCTTTTGATAAATTGATGTCCCTTAAAAGATTTTATCAGAAAAAGTTTTGCACTTTTTTGCTTAAGAGTCACTGGTTTTTGCATAGATTCCCCATCTTTGCCGCCAGAAAACTCGTACCACTTAACATGAGACGTCACATCAACTAATTCCCATTGATTGGCTGCTTGGCTCATAATTTTTTGTGTGTACTCTATCCAATCATCTAGAGCCCCACTGGGCATAAGAGTTATTTTTCCAAAAGGCGTGAAAAATCCAGTAATGTAATCTCCTTTTGCGATCTCTAGAAATAAATATTTTGGGGATCTAAAATTATCAAAATCTGGCGTGGGGTGGTTTATGAAGCCATTTTTAGATTTTGGAGAGGCTTGCTCTATAAGTTTTCGAAATTCAGATATAGTCCCATAATAAGGGCGCATATATTCTTCATTGGCCCAGTTCTTAATAATGCTTTCTGACGGAGCCCCATATGTTGAAATAAATAATAACATCAAACTAAAAAAAGAGACAGTTCTTATCATTTTTCATCTTTTAAGGATTCAAGGTAACTGTTGGATCCACAATTCCTATCTGAATTTTATTTTTGTCAAAAGCTTGTTTAAGTCTGCGGTAAAAAACTGTTTTTAGAGTTTTTCTTGCACCAGGAATCATCTTGATCCGGGCTTTCACGTGAACCCCATATTGAATGAAGTCTTCCACATAAACCTCAAGCGTGTTTTCTTGAAGTAGATTTTGATCTTCATGGTCTTTTTTCATATCTAAAATAACTTTTCGCATCAGCTCCATAGCTTTTTCTAGGTCTGACTTATAATCAATAATAACATCCAAAACTAGGTTAACAAATTTCCATTCGGAACTGGCAATAGAGTCAATTTTTCCAAAGGAATAAGTGTGAAGGAGTCCATTGAAATCTCGCACGGAAATGCTATGTAAACTGATGCGCTCAATGCGGCCTGACGTATGATCATTGATGGTAACTTCTTCCCCAATAACCACAATATCTTCCATCATATAAATGATGCCTTTCATCATGTCTTGCATCACGTTTTGGCCCACCCATACAAGAACGGCACCAAGACCCGCAAATACCATCAAGATAATTGTGCCGCTTAATCCAAACAGAAGCAGAATTATGCTTAGGCTTGGAATCCAAAGAAACGTGGGAAGAAGGGCTTCAAAAACCGTCAGAAAAGTATACAACCTGTTTCCTGACCGCAGAGCAATTTCTTTTTCCGTTCGACTATTTAAGATTTTTCTAATGATAGAAAGAAAGAAATTTCTTACGGAAAAGGTTATAAAGATAATAAGCGAAATAAAGAAGATTTTTTCGAACAAAATATAGCATATGTGCTCTATGGATTCAGTTGCTTTATCAAAACCCCACAGACTCATCAGGCAATAGAAAGATAGAAAATAATAGATAGAATAGCCGACCAGTCGGAAAAATTTTCGACAATCTAAAATATCAATCATCTTTGAAGATAGGATTTTCTCAGTCAGTCTTACGGAAACATAGCCCAAAACATTTGTTGTAACGGCACGGGAAGACAGCAGAATTAAAAGGAAATCGACCCCTAAAAGAATATCCAGAAATTTAGAGGGCACAAGTTCCACCTCAACCCCAAACCATATAAAAAAAGAACATAATATTCCCCATCTGGCCAGATGGTTCCAATATTTTCCATAATGTTTCCAATAGTGGGCAAAAACATGCAGTTTTTTGTCAGGAAGTATTTTTTTGTTTTCTTCAGAAAACAGTTCAAGAGATAAAACAAATAAAAACAAACTAACCATATAAAAATAAAAGACTAACTGCCCAGGAAAAATGATTGAAGGATGATGAAGGTGATTATAAATCAGAGGGCCCACATCCCCCTTGTGGTCTATTAAAAAATCCATAAAAAAAGCAGAAACTAAAATCAACCCAGCGCAGATCAAACCCAAAGAAAACAAATAGATTACCCACCGATAAATAAAGGGTGGGGCAACCATTCTTAGCTTTTTGCGAGATTTTACGTCTAGATTTTTTTGATCTACCTTATAAAACAGAAAAGCAATTTGTTTGATGGGAAAAATAGTTGCAAAAATAAAGAAAGTTTTTATCAAGGCGCTGTGTAACACAGGGAATAAGCTGAATAGATTAGCAAAAAAATTTCCAAGCAAAAGAAAAACTATCCACGGGGCAACATAGAATAAAATTCGGTCTCCTTTGCTAATGCTATAGCCTTTCTGAGATGGGTGATGAATCCACACAAAAAAGATAAAGCGTTGCAGGACGAAAAAGCCCCCTATTGACAGAAACAGAACCAGAAGGGTTTTAATAAACTGGGCAATTAAAATGCCCCAGGACCCTTCATCTGGGGCAATAGAGGCGGTTTCCGTGTCAAAATATTGAAAAATATGACGAACCGAGGAAAAACTCTCATTAAAATTTTTCGAGAGATAGTCTGAGAATTTATTCAAACTGGACCCAGCACTTACGACCTCATCAGCGCCGCTTTTTAACATGCCAGCAACGGATGAAGCAGCAGGGCTTTCAAGAGAAAACATCAGGGCACATAAAGTGATTAAAAATATTTTTTTCATGAGTATCTCGCTGTTACTTTTTTATAATCCTATCATACAGATTTTTAATTGTATATGTCAGGAAAGAAGCAGATCTTCTGGTCTGGGGAAGATGTTGTGTGCGAGAAGATTAAATCTGATCCACCAGTTCGGGGGTGCCATTGCTGCTCAAGCTGATTTTTTCTATTTTGAGGGTGGCATCCTTCAGTTTTTCTTCACAGAATTTTTTGAGCTGAACGCCTTTTTCATATAAAGCAATTGAGTTTTCCAAGCTGTCTTGAGCAAGTTCTAGCTTTTTTACAATAGTTTCTAGCTCTTCCAGAGCTTTTTCAAAAGTCATGAGTTCTTTCATCGTTCTTTATTTTGATAGAGTGTTAACAAAAATTCTAAATTCTTCCGTGGCGGATACTACCACAGAAGTTCCTGCGGGTAAATCGGGGCCGATGATTGTCCATTGTTGCCCCTCAATTTCAATAAGGGCTTGCCCTGCGACAATGGGGGTAGGGAGCACAAAGACCTGACCTTTTTTCGGACGGAATTTGCTGGAGGGGATTCTTCCCTTGCGGGATATTAAATGACCAGGAAAAATAAAAGAAATAAGCAAAAAGGAAGCAAAGAAAATAACCAGTTGTAACCAGATTTCCTTATAAATAGTGATGCTTTCTGTGTATAAGGTAAATCCCCACACAACCAAACCTGTCAACATTGCCCCCAAACTTAGGGAAATAGAGATCTTTCTTCTGACGATAAGAGCTATCAGGAAAAGAAGAACCCCCAGAGTGAACCATTCAGCATAAGTGATTTGTAATATACCCATAGAGAGATCGTACTGTGATTTTTGGTTCTTGAAAAGGAAAAATGGTGCGCTCGAGAGGATTCGAACCTCCGACCCCAAAATTAGGAATTTTGTGCTCTATCCTACTGAGCTACGAGCGCCACCCTAAAGGTTATAAAATGTTTAAATTGTAATTGCAAAACAAAAGAGGTTTGGTATCAAGGATTTCTCAAGCTCTTTTTAATTGCTTTGCTAATCTGAGAAGGCTTTTCCCATGAATCGGGATCATCAGTCTCAAGATCTTGTAGAAGATCACTCAATTTCTGGAAGTCAAGGTCCGATTCCTTAAACTCTAATAGCATTGTCCAGGTTTCTATTTTGGAGCCCGAATAACTCTGCAAATGAGTCAAAACTCCATCATAAAGGCTCTCGGGAATTTGATCAAAACAGGACGCGAGTTCAATGACTAAGGCCTTCTCGCTTGGCAGAAATTCTGGGTCTAAGTGCTTCTTTAACCTTCCGATAAATATTTTTTGATTAGTGCCCGTAGTTTTCAAAATCTGAAGGGCGGTGCGACCAAGGTCCAAAATGTCCGACTCAGCTCTTTCATCCCAAGGGGTAGACCTTGAATATACAATAGCTAGGAGATCAATTACGACAGCTTTTTGTGAAGGATCCTGTGGTAAATTTTTAGATTCCTTAATTATGGTTTTTTCTATCCATTTTTGGGACCTAATAGGAATTGCTGCACATGCTTTTTCAAATAATTCAAAATCACTGGTCCCGGGTTGTATTTTTAGCATTTCCGATATTCTCAGGGGCCAACTTTCTTGAATTTTTTTTGGCTCTTCATTTCGAGAATACACTGCATTAAAAAATCTTGATATAGTAGGCCACCAGCCATTTTCCTTATCATCTTCTGCTGCCGCACCATAGGATTGAGAATAAGAGAACAATAAGATTAATAGAATTGAAATCTTTTTCATAGGATACCTCTTTCTAATGTTTCAAGATTTATCCTCTTTATCTAGCGCAATTGGAAAAAGAAATCAACTTGCAAAAATATATTTTTTTCTTCTAGACAAAATTATCTTTTTAAAAGGTGACTAACAATCTTAGCCGTATAATCAACCATGGGAATAATGCGCCCATAGTTAATACGGGTAGGACCAATAACACCCACGGCCCCAATTATTTTACCTTCAGAATTTCCATAAGGGGACAGCACCAAAGAACAACCTCCATAAGAAAACCACTCGTTTTGGGCTCCAATAAAAATTTGCACCCCGTCGCCTTGCAGCGAGGCATCCAGCAGATGCACAAGTGTTTCTTTTTGCTCCAGCATGCCAAAAATATTTTTAATCGCTTCTAGTTCTTCCAAGTGGGCTACATTGTGCAGCAATTTAGATTGCCCCTGAATAATTAAAGAAGGATTCTTTTCTTTTCCAGACCATAAGGCCAACCCTTTTTCGATAACATTTTGACTTAGTTGATCGAGCTGTGTTTGGTGAGAACTAAGTTCTTTTAGAATTTGCTGCTTGGCGTCAGTTAAGGTTTTGCCAACTAAACGATGATTTAAATAGTTACTGGCTTCTGCTAAAGCAGAGGGTGGGATCCCTTTGGGGACATCAATCAAACGATTTTCTACCTCGTCATCATTTGTGACCAAAATTGCCAGGGCTTTACCCGGCTGTAAGCTGACAAACTCAATGTGTTTTAAAGTTAGTTCTTTTTTTGGGGAGATCAAAAAACTAGCGCACGATGAAAGACCCGATAAAATAGATGTAACCTGGCCCAAGACCTCATCCACAGTAAGCCCTTTTTGTACGCACTGAGATTGAATCATCAAACGATCCTCATTTGACAACACGCCTGTTTCTAAAAGACCTTGCACAAAAAATCTAAGTCCTGCCTCGGTTGGCAAACGTCCCGCTGAGGTATGAGGAGAATATAAAAGCCCCACTTCCTCTAACCTAGCCATAACATTGCGAATAGTTGCAGATGATACATTCATCCCCAAACGCTCGGCCAGAGCCAAAGATCCAATTGGCTCACCCGTTTCCACATAGGCTTCCACAATGTGGTTTAAAATCTCTAAAGATCGTTTATTAATTAAGTCCATTATGGCCTTTGCAAAATTTTCTTTACGTTCTGTAGCAAGTTCGCTACATTTGCCCTAACCCAAATTTAGTAATCCTTGTGACAAACGTCAACTAAAGGTTTGAAATGAAAAGACCCTCCAGCAGAAAAGCAGATCAACTAAGACCCCTTACTTTTGAAATAAACGTATCTAAACATGCAGAAGGTTCCTGCATGATCAAGTTAGGGGATACCCATGTCTTGTGTACAGCAACGGTTGAAGAAAAGGTACCCTCTTTTTTAAAGAATACCAAGAGAGGTTGGATTACAGCTGAATATGGAATGCTACCTCGGGCTACTAAAGAACGTGTTGATCGGGAAGCCGCCCGTGGCAAACAAACGGGCAGAACTCATGAAATTCAAAGACTTATTGGAAGATCTTTAAGATGTATTACGGATCTAAAAGCCTTGGGTGAGCGCCAGATAAAAATTGACTGCGATGTCATTCAAGCAGATGGGGGAACTCGCACAGCTTCTATCACCGGTTCTTATATTGCTCTTTACTTGGCGTTACAGAAGCTTGTTGATAAGGGGCTTCTGGAAAGTATTCCCTTAACAGATTCTGTTGCAGCAGTATCTTGTGGTATTTATAAGGGAGTTTCCGTTCTAGATTTGGATTATGAAGAAGATAGTGATGCCGAGGTAGATGCAAACTTTGTTCTAACTGGAAAAGGAAAAATTATAGAGATTCAAACAACGGCAGAAAAAGGCCCTTTTGAAGAGTCTCAGTTTTTGGAATTGCTAAATTTGGCTCGATCGGGTATTAAAGAGCTAGATCGAAAACAATTGCAGATACTTTTTACAGGGAGGAAAGACAATTGAAACTATCTAAGGGGTTGACGATTGCCTTGGCAACCCGCAATGAAGGAAAAATTCTTGAACTGAAAGATCTGTTCGCATCTTACGGTATTAAGGCTTTATCACTTAAAGAATTGAATATTCTAGAACCAGAAGAAACAGGTGTTTCGTTTGAGGAAAATGCTTTGATTAAGGCCAGGCATTGCGCCCAACATTCAAAACTTCCCTCAGTTGCCGACGATTCGGGTTTGTGCATTCGTGCTTTAGGGGGGCAACCAGGCGTTTTTACAGCGCGTTGGGCGGGGCCCAATAAGGACTATAGCCACGCCATGAATAAGATTTACGAAGAAGTAATTAGTGTGGAAAGCCGCCCCGACAAACGAGCTTCTTTTGTTTGTTATCTGGCCCTGACGTTTCCCGATCAAGAAAACAGTTTAGTTTTTGATGGTAAAGTTGAAGGCGAACTTAGTTGGCCCCCAAAAGGAACTAACAACTTGGGATTTGATCCTATTTTCAAGCCTATTGGCTATGACAAAACATTTGCAGAAATGAGCCTGTCTGAAAAGCAACTCATCAGCCACAGGTCTGAAGCTTTTAAGAACTTGGCGAAGTCTGTTTTGAGTGAGAGTTAAGGGTTTAAGTGTCCTTAGAAAATCTTTTTTCGAATCCTCTTTTAGATGACTATATTAAAAAAGTTGGATACAGGGAATCTGCTAACTTAGTTAAGCTACGTACCCATATGATGAATTTTCCCGGCGGCCCTATGCAAACGGCTCCAGAGGTGACTCAACTTCTGGCTTTCTTAATTCAGACAAGCAAAGCAAAATACGTTCTAGAACTTGGAACATTAGGTGGATACAGTGCAACAGCTATGGCCGAAGCCTTGCTGGAAAAAGGAAAAATTATCACTTGTGATCATGATTCCCACATAACAAAAATTGCGAAAGAATTTTGGGAAGAATTTGGGCATAAAGATCAAATAGAATTAAGGTTAGGACCTGCCCTTGAGACCCTTTCAGAGTTGTTAGACGAAAATCAAGTATTTGATTTTATGTACATCGATGCGGACAAAAAAGCCTATGACCAATATTATGAATATGGTCTAAAACTTTTAAAACCTAATGGGTTGATGGTTCTAGACAACACTTTGCAAAAAGGAAAAATTTCACCAGAAATGGATATTTTGAATCAGAAAATTCACCAAGACAATCGGGTAATCTCATTGTTATTGCCTTTCTCAGATGGGGTGACCCTTGTGCATAAAAGATGAAGTCGTCTTTTGGAATCTATATTCACTGGCCCTTTTGCCTGTCTAAATGCCCCTATTGTGACTTCAATAGCCACGTGCGGGAAAAGATTGATATTAACCAATGGCAACAAGGTCTTTTACAAGACTTGAAGTCCTGTTTATCCGAAACGTCTTCAAAGCAGGTAACTAGTATTTTTTTCGGAGGTGGAACGCCATCTCTTATGCCGCCCTCTTTAGCAGGCAGTTTGATTGATTTTATTTATGCCCATTGGCCTGTTTCAGACCAGGTGGAAATTACCTTAGAGGCCAACCCAAATTCAACGGAAGTTAGCAAACTTAAGGATTTTTCTGCTGCGGGCATTAATCGGATTTCTTTGGGTATACAATCTTTAAATGATGAAACTTTAAAATTTTTAAAGCGAGGGCATACGGCGACTGAAGCCTTGCAGGCCATCGAAAAAGCTCGTCAAGTTTTCCCTAGATATTCCTTTGATCTGATCTATGCACACCCGAATCAAACTCTTGAAACCTGGCAGAAAGAATTGACCCACGCCCTTACGTTAGCAAGCGGTCATTTATCTTTGTATCAGTTGACCATTGAAGAGGGAACGCCTTTTTATTTGGCTTATCATCGGGGTGATTTTACCATGCCGGATGAAGAAAAAAGTGCAGATTTTTATGAATTCACTCGGGACGCTATGCAAGACAAAGGGTACGAAGCCTACGAGATTTCCAATTACGCCCAGCCAGGTCAAGAGTGTGCCCACAATATAACTTATTGGCGCTATAATGACTACATAGGGGTAGGACCCGGTGCTCATGGACGTTTGACGGATTCTACTAATAATAAGTGGGCTATTCGACGACATCGATCCCCAGAAAAATGGTTGGAAACTTGTGGGGAACACGAACGAATACTTTTATCAAAACAGGAAATTTTTGAAGAAATTTTGATGATGGGCTTACGACTAAAAGACGGTCTTCAAATAAAAACACTGATGATCTATTGTCCCGAGCAAGGGGAAAAGCTTTTAAAGTCTTCTAAGTTAGAGCAGCTCCAGAAGGGGAATTTGTTGCATGCGACTAAGGACAGACTTATCTTAACCCCCGCCGGTCAATTGCGATTGAATAGTGTGTTAAAGTATATCGTTACCTAAATTATTTTTCCTGGGCTCTATTCGGAATCCACAAGACTTTCTTAAAGACAACCCACGCCGCCAAGGTGATGGCCAAAAAATAAAGGGGCATGGGCATCAAGGTTCCGTTATGTAACAGACCCATCCCCAAAGTAAATAAGGAAATCACTATATAATAGGATAATCCCAGGAAGGAAGAGGCCGTTCCCGTCACATCCCTATAGTTTTCTAGAGCGACAGAGAGAGAGCTTGAGTTAACCATAATAGACCCAAAACCACTGATGGTTATGGTTATGATGGTTGTTGCAATTAGAAGACTTGGGGCTATCACAACACTATGAGATGCCAAAATCACCCCACAAAACAAAGCTTGTGTTGCCAACATAATATGTAAACCTAGCTGTATGATTTTTAAGGGACCATAATGGTCAAGAAGTTTGCGACAGGCAAAACCTCCCAACACAAGGGCTCCAGACAAGCCAAAAAAAGTTGCCCCATAGGCACTGGGGGTCAGACCTAAGACCTCAATCAAGAAAAAAGGGCCTTCCGCACAGTAACTGAAAAAAATGCCATTGCCAGCCCCTACTAAAAAGCAGAAACCTAAAACTCTTTTATCTCTTAGCAAACGATTCATTGTGTGCAAAATAGGGACCTTTTGCGCAACAGTTCTTTTTTGGTGGGTTTCTGGCAAGAACTTTAGAATGCTAAACCATAACAGTACGCCCCATCCGATCAGAAATAAGAAAATAGCATGCCATCCATAAGACTGATCAATCACTCCCCCTATCACGGGTCCCAAGGCTGGAAATATACCAATGGCGCTTCCCACCAATGCATAAACTTTATTTAATGAGGATCCTTGAAAGGAATCTCTTGTGATAGCCTGACCTAAGACGCTTCCTGTGCTTCCTCCAAATGCTTGAATAAAGCGGGCGGTTAAAAGCATTTCGATAGATTCTGAATAATAGCACCCAATTGTTCCCAAAACATAAACAAGAAATCCCAGCAAAAGATAGGGTTTTCGTCCATGAGTATCTGACAAAATTCCCCATAAAAAAGTACCCACCGCGAACCCCATCAGGTAAATGGTTAGGGTGTATTCCACCCAGGAATCAGGCACTTTTAAAGAATGCGCTATATCTGGCAAAGCGGGGGTATAGACGGTTTCTGACAGAACAGGAAACCCAACGATAAGAATTAACAACCAAAGAGGTAGTGTGTCACTTTTTTTTAACATGGTATAAGCTATATCATAAAATTTACTTCTAATCCCATCAAAAGATAGACAAGGAGAATGTTTTGAATTATACAAGTTCCTAGGCCTAGGTAGCTCAGTCGGTAGAGCAACGGACTGAAAATCCGTGTGTCGGCGGTTCGATTCCGCCCCTAGGCACCACTTAAAGTTAGAACCTTTTGATGATAGCTCCCTCTAAACAACAAATAAAACAAGCAGTCGACCTTTTAGAAAGTGGAGAAGTTGTCGCATTCCCCACAGAAACGGTTTATGGACTTGGGGCGGATGCTTCTAATGAAAAGGCAGTGGCTAAAATTTACGCCATTAAAGGAAGACCTTCCTTCAACCCCTTAATTTTCCATGTAAAAGATTTAGAATCTGCGCAAAAGATAGGCCACTTTAGCGAAACAGCTTTAAAATTAGCCCATGCTTTTTGGCCCGGCCCCCTAACTTTGGTTGTGCAAAAAGCACAGGATGCTCAGGTGTCTATGCTTGCAACGGCGGGGTTGGAAACCATTGCTATTCGGGTTTCGTCTCATCCTGTTTTTCAAGAAATTCTCCAGGATTTTGGAAAACCAATTGTGGCCCCTAGTGCCAACCCTTCTGGCTTTTTAAGTTCAACTAATGCATCCCATGTGGTTCGCAACTTAGGCAAAAAAGTATCCCTGATTTTGGATGGAGGACCTTGTGCAAAAGGTTTGGAATCAACCATTATTGATGCGACGCCAGAACATCCAACAGTTTTACGGTACGGAGCCTTACCCGTGATAGAAATAGAACAATTTTTGCAACATTCCGTCAGAAAAAAAGATCAAGTTGATGCCATCAAGGCACCCGGTCAATTAAAAAATCATTATGCTCCTCGACTGCCATTGCGGATGAATGCTACAGAGTGTTTACCGGGGGAAATATTTTTAGGATTTGGACCTATTGCCTATTCTCCATGGAACTTGAGTGATTCAGGCAATTTGATTGAGGCAGCATCTCGTTTCTTTGCTTATTTACATATGCTGGACGCCTCTGATCTTTATATAGGAATCGCTGTGGCCCCTATTCCTGAGCAGGGGTTAGGGTTAGCCATTAATGATCGTTTAAGGCGGGCTGCGGCACCGAAAGAGTTATGAAACCCATTATTATTTTAGTTGATCCTCAACTGGGGGAAAATATTGGAATGGTTGCCCGAGCCATGGGCAACTGTGACCTTTCGGAATTGCGTCTTGTTAATCCACGGGATGGGTGGCCTAATGAAATGGCTGTCAGAGCGTCTGCTGGGGCGGAAGCCATTTTGGAAAACACCAAAGTATTCGAAAATTTTCAAGATGCTATTGCTGATTTGACCCATGTGGTGGCCACAACGGCCCGACACCGACGACTGGAAAAAATTGTTTTTACAGCCAAAGAAATGGTGCATGATCTTATCACGAGTGGTTATGAGAAGGCTGGAATCGTGTTTGGACCAGAAAAGTATGGGTTGTCGAATGATCATTTATCTTTGTGTAATGCAGTAGTTCAAATTCCAACAAAGCCGGATTTCAGTTCTTTGAATTTGGCCCAAACGGTTTTGATTTGTGCTTATGAGTGGTATCAGGCTGTTCAAACAAATCCCAAGGGTAATTTTAAGAATAGAGAGGGGACTCCCGCCTCTCGCCTTGAAGTTAATTTGTTTTTAGAGCATCTTGAAAATTCCTTAGAGGCTTCTGACTTTTTTCGCCCAGCCCACAAAAAGAAACGAATGCTACAAAATTTGCGCAATATTTTTCAGCGCATTGATTTGACAGAACAAGAGGTCCGCACTTTGAGGGGAGTGATTCGATCCTTGGAAGAAGGACCCCATATCATTTCCAAACCCATATAAACCAGCACTTTCCCCAGTGTCTTCCACGGGATTGACCCATGGATCCATTTCTTTTATGACACTATTCCCAAATTTTTCTTCTATATTTTTTCTAGTTCCGGCATTATCATGAAGAATACAAACAAAATTTTAAATCATGGTTCAATTAACACGTATTTACACAAAAGGGGGCGACAAGGGCAAAACATCCTTGGGGGACGGTAAGCGCGTCTTTAAAGATGATCCCCGAATTGAAGCCATTGGAACCGTGGATGAAGTGAACGCTTGGATCGGTATTTGTCATTTTCACGTTTCTAAAGATTTTCTGGAAGATTTAAATCACATTCAGCATGATTTATTCGATGTGGGAGCAGATTTATGTATCACGAATTCAACCACCAAACTAAAGGTTACAGAACCTCAAGTAACTTGGCTTGAAGATAGAATTGATACTTTAAATATCCATCTTTCTCCTCTGAATTCCTTTGTTTTGCCTGGGGGAACAGCGGCTTCAAGTTATATCCATGGAGCCCGCACTGTATCTCGTAGATGCGAGCGCTCTTTGGTTCATTTATCAAAAGAAGAATCTTTGAATCCATTTGTTTTGTCTTACATCAATCGACTTTCCGACTATCTTTTTGTGCTGGCTCGCTTTGAGAATGACAGAGGAAGAAAAGATATTTTGTGGATTCCTGGGAAAAGTCAGATAATCTTTTAATCTATATTATCTGGCAAAAAGCCACCCACTTGGGCATCCCACAGGGCTTTATACATTCCCTTTTTAGCCAGCAATTCCTTGTGCGTTCCGCTTTCTACAATTTTACCTTGATCAAAAACCATTAGGCGATCCATTTTCAAAAGGGTCGATAGTCGATGAGCAATCACAATCGTTGTTTTGCCTTGCATCAATTCCCATAGAGAGTCTTGAATATCTATTTCCGTTACAGAATCGAGCTGAGAGGTGGCCTCATCCAAAATCAAAATGGGTGCATTTTTCAAAATAGCTCGTGCAATGGCAATCCGTTGCCGTTGCCCGCCGGAAAGTTTAACACCCCGTTCCCCCACTAAGGCTTCATACTTTTGAGGTAGATTTTCGATAAAATCGTGCGCATGGCCGCGCTTAGCTGCTTGCATAACCTCTGCATCGGAGGCCATTAACTTACCATAACGAATATTTTCAAGCAGGCTTCGATGAAATAAAACCGGGTCCTGAGGAATCATCCCAATGGCTTCATGAAGGGAATCTTGGGTTACTTCTTGAATATCTTGCCCATCAATTAAAATACATCCATTTTTTACATCAAACAAACGCAAAATTAAATTCACAAAGGTTGATTTTCCGCTGCCTGAATACCCAACAAGACCAACCTTTTCGCCACCCTTAATGATTACGGAATTATCTTGGAACAATTCCTGCGTATCGTCGTATTGAAATTTAACCTTATCAAAAACAATTTCTCCTCTTGTGATTGTTAACTGTTCAGTCCCAGGTTTATCTTGAATATCAATGGGTAACAGAACAACGTTAAGTCCTTGGGAAATTTGGCCATAGTATTTTGTCGAAATATAAATGGCCTTGTTTGTATCCCACAAACAGTGAGCAATGGACATACCAATACTTAAGATTAAGGCAAAATCCCCCGCCGTAATATGACCTTCTTTAAATCCCTTTACTAATAGGAAGAGGGTGCTGCCTTCGTAGGTAACAAAGCTGATGCCTAAAACAATAAACATTTTCAGGAACCAACCATTGCGCAGTTGTTCTGCTTTGACGGAATGATTTAATTCATGGTTTAGAATTTTGCGTTCCTGAGGAATAGCCGCAAACAAGCGGACATTCATCATATTGCTGATGGTATCAACAATCGTGCCGACAACTTTTGAGCTTTGTTCAGAGGCTGCTTTATTGAATTTGCTACCCGCCCAGCCAAACAAAAGAGTAACAATAAGGGAAACAACAATCCAAACAGTTAGCAAAAGGGCAAACTTAACATTCACAGTCCATAAGGTTCCAATAGCAATCAGCATGGCCATCCCATAGGCAAAAAACCGATCAATAATACATTCCACAAGATCAGGAACACCACTGATCACATCTTTCATTTTATTTCCTAAACTACCCGCAAATTGGTTTTGATACATCTGATGGGAATGCTGCATCATTCTTTCCATCAGAATTTTTCCCAGGTGGCGCTTTAGGGGGGGATAAATATAAATTCCAATATATTCGTAAACACGAAATCCAAATACAACCGTAGTGCGCAAAGCCACATAAGCAATGGCTGGCCAAAATAAAGCTTCATAAGCTTGATGAGGGGCCAAAAACTGGATTCGATCAATAATTGTTTTGATGATGTAGGGTGTTAAAGATAAGTCTGTGGCCCATACGACACAAATAAAAGCTGTTCCCAAAAGTTTCCACTTAAAGGGCATTAAAGACTGTAAAATAAACTTAAACACGGACATGGATGAATATTAGCATAAATGGCGAAAATGGGAATGATGTTGTTTTGGGAATATTTCCGAAAGCAATCAAAAGAATTTATTAAAAATCTTAAGGGTAAATTGATTGCCATCTGCCTTCCTTGGGCTCGATCCAAGGATTCGCGCTCATACTTGCGGGGTACGCTCCACCACCCATGGACCCTCGGGTCGGAACCCGAGGGAATCAATCATGGTAGTGGAAGTCACGGCCCCACAGTTTTACGAAGTAATCGTTAATTTGTGGGAAAGGTAATTATAGGGCAGCGCGGGCCTTGTCCACGATATCCTTAAACGCAGCTTTTTCATGAATCGCCAAATCAGATAGAACTTTACGGTCCATATCGATTTCAGCCTTTTTCAAGCCACCGATAAATTGGGAATAGGTCAGTCCATAAAGACGAACCGCCGCGTTAATACGCTGAATCCACAAAGCGCGGAATTGTCTTTTTCTATTGCGACGATCCCGGTATGCGTATTGCAAACTTTTTTCAAGACGTTCAACGGCAATTCTAAAACAATTCTTAGAACGCCCTCTAAAACCTTTGGATTGATCTAAAATCTTTTTGCGCCTTGCGCGGGAAAAGACACCTCTTTTTACACGAGCCATTTTGAAATCTCCTTATATTGATAATTAACTATTGGGTAATAATCTCAGAACAGCTAAGGCGTCTCTATCGCTTAGCACCATAGTCCCCCGAGAGTCGCGAATCATTCGTGCGCTACGATTGCGCCGAAAGTGATTCTTCCCAGCAGGGGTTCCCTTTACTTTACCAGAAGCCGTCAACTTGAAGCGCTTCTTGGCACTGCTATTTGTTTTCATTTTTGGCATTTAAATAACTCCTTAAGAATAATAATACAATAAGCTTTGAGGCATGCCTGGTTTATAATACAACCGCCAAAAGCTCCACAGCTCTCTCCCCTTTATTAAAGGAAAGGCATAAAGTCCCTGAAAACTAATGCATTTGAATCTATTTTTCAAGCAAAATTTTCAGGGGGTGCAAAAGGAAGAAAAGTTTTCTTTTCTTCCTTAGCGAAATGTGATTAAAATTTTGAATAAAACTTAGATACTAAATAATTAGAACCAAACATGCCGCCTTCTGTGGTCAGAACAAAATCTCCAGTTTTTAATGCTGAAAATAAGCACAGAGAGCTAGAGTTTACCATGGCGGAAGGTCTGATGCTGACGCCTGATGCGGCTTTAATAATTGTCATCATCCCCTTTGCAGGGTCATCTACTACAGCAAGATAAGCTAAGAAGGCCCCATCCTGTGTGGTAGTGCCCAAATAATCCTCTAATTTTTTCTTAAGGGGTTGTGCATCCACATCCCCTACAAGAATTTCGGCCGATTCCTCTTGCCCCATATCTTCCGATTTAGAGGGCTTAGGCAATAATCGCAAAAATTTTTCCCAGTAGTTGTCAATAAAATCACTTAGAGAAACCAAAGCAATAGGAGTGTTCCCTTGATACCCGGTTATTACCCCATCCAATTTAAAATAAATGGTAGGCGTTACAACCCTTCTTCTAGGTTCGTTAATGGGCAATATAGCTAATTGACCAGGCTCCCTAATAATGGAAAAAGATTTTAGCATTAGCCCAAAAAAATCTAATATTTGTTCTTCGGGTATCGAAGTCACAAAATCTAAAGGGACAGTTTTATGTGTCGAGCCTTTCAAGGATTCATCAATGCGGTATATCAGATCCACCACATTGTTTAACTGCTGTGGGATGGGCGAATTTATGGGGGTGCTACCGGCTGTTTCCCACAGCTCTTGATTTAAAGTTTTTGAGTTTAGATGGATATTGCTATCACCAAATGTTAGCGTTTTTCTAGTCTCTGGAAAGGCATCTCTTAATTTTTTATAGGCCTCAAACAACTCACCGAGCTTGACTTTGTTTCCAGAGCTGTCAGAAAATACACTATCCTTCAACCAGAATCTAACATTAGGATTCTCAGCGACAGGACAAAGAAAATCTATGGGGTCTCGATAAGAGATAGCCCCTTCCTTGCTAGTTTTTAACAACTGATGAAAGGTTTTTTCTATAGGGTTAAGAGCTACATGGTCTGCAATTCTATGAAGAGCGCCTGCAACGATGAAAAAAAACTTAGGTTCTCTTTGCTCAAAGGAAGACACTCTGCGGAAAGTTCTTTTGCTTTACTTATGGCGTTTTGTATAGGCAATAAAGCACGTGCACCCACAGGGTAACGCCCACCTTCCCCTCCCACAGAAGCATTGATCTGTTTCTCAAGGTTTTGAGACCTCAAGTCAAGAAAGAATTTTGATCCCAGCTCTACAAGATTGTTGAAAAGGGGCTCCCCTCTTTCTTCATCGTTTAAAAAAGCAGAAAAGCTTGCACAAGGGGCCAAAGCTGCCCCAAAAAAAGCCAATAAACTAACTAACATAAATTTATTTTTCATCGTCGGTTCTCCTGAGTTTTTAAATCATTGAATAGAACTCTCTGCTATCTCTTTCATAGGGAATTGTCAAGAAAAAATAAGGACCTAGAAACAATTTTATAGGTAAACTCCTATAAAAAGGGGAAGAAGAAGTTTCTGAAATAAAACCCACAAGTCACGCTCGCCTAATTTTTGCAATCTTCTATTGCATTCTAAAAATGACTTCGATAACCTTATATCTAAGGAGTACGTTATGCAAAATACATCTATAGAAGTTATCGCTGAACCTACGTACTTAGAGAACGAGTCTGAGCCTCATTCTTCCCAGTTCGTATGGTCTTACCAGGTTACTATTTTGAATCGTAGTGACGAGTCCGTTAAACTGAGGCGTCGCCACTGGAAAATCACCGACTCAAAAGGCGGAATTCATGAAATCAAAGGCAAGGGCGTTATTGGTATTGAGCCCATTTTAAGGCCAGGTGAAAAGTTTTCTTACACTAGCGGGGCTATGCTGAATACGCCGTCAGGCATTATGGCAGGCGTTTATGAAATGGAACGCTTGTCGGGGGGGCGCTTTAAGGTTACCATCCCAACTTTTTCTTTGGACAGCCCTCATGAGAAAGTTTTTTTGAATTAAATGGTTCATTTTGCCTCAATCTTTTACCTTATTGGATGGCTACTTCTTATTCTTTCTGGATTTAGTATTTTTCCAGCAGCTATAGATTTTTTCCGGGGATGTGACGACTATAAAGTTTATCTTTTTTCGGGCGTCGTTATGGTGTTTTTGGGGGCACTTTTTATTTTTTCGACCAGGTCTGAAGAAGAACTGGAATTTGATAAGCGAGATTCCTTTGTTCTGACAGTTATGGCCTGGCTTTTGGTGATTATCTTTTCAGCTATCCCCTTTCTGCTGGCGGGATATAATTTTTCTTGTACGGATTCGTTTTTTGAAACCGTATCCGGGCTTACCACCACAGGGGCGACGGTTCTGGTAAAATTAGATCAAATGCCCTGGGGAATTCTGCTGTGGCGCTCTATTTTACAATGGCTGGGGGGCATTGGAATCGTGGTGATGGCCTTAACCGTTTTGACGGAAATGCGTATTGGGGGGATGGAACTTTTTCAAACAGAATCTTCCGAAAAATCGGAAAAATTTCTGCCGCGCGTCGCCCAAATTGCTAAGATTATTTTTTGGGTGTACTTAATTTTAACAGTACTGTGTTTCGCCTGTTTATGGGCTTGTGGTATGACTTGGTTTGATGCCCTATGCCACAGTTTTACGACCGTTTCAACGGGGGGATTTTCTACCCATGATGCTTCAATCACCTTTTTCAACAGTTTTAAAATTGAAGGAATTTTAACAGTTTTCATGTTCTTGGGTGGGATCACGCAGCTTTCCTTTATTCATCTTTGGGATGGCCGATGGAAAAAATTCTTTGAAGATTCTCAATTTCAATCCTATACGAAAATTTTATTTGCAGCGGTTTTAGCCTTAATTGCCTGGAAATTGATTTATAAGAATGAGGAAGAACCCCTAACGATTATCGTCAAAACCTTGTTCAACTTAACCTCTATCATGACGACCACGGGTTTTGAGTCAACGGATTACACGGCCTGGGGAGGGTTTGCCATTATTTTGGTTTTCTTTTTGCCCTTTATTGGGGGATCAACAGGATCTACCAGCGGCGGCATCAAAGTATTTAGGTGTCAGGTTTTATGGGAAGTGGCTGTGAACCAGCTTCGAAAAATTCGACGCCCCCATGGAATTTATTTACCAAAGTATAACGGGCGCGAAATTTCAAAAGAAGGTTTCAATTCAGTCAGCGCCTTCTTTATCTTCTTTTTAATTTCTTTTGCCATGCTTGCTTTGATTTTAGCATTTTTAGGGTTGGACGCTATGACGGCTTTATCTGCATCAGCCTCTATGCTAACGAACGTAGGGCCAGGAATTGGCGAAGTGATTGGACCCACAAAAACTTATACTCATCTTACAGATAGTGTAAAGTGGGTTCTGATGGTTGGCATGCTTTTGGGGCGTCTAGAACTTTTGACCTTATATGTTCTGTTCTTGAAGTCTTTCTGGAAGGATTAAGCTAAGTTTTTTCCAATCTTTAGGTTCATATAACTGCTCCCATACCAACGATGGATTTGTTTGATGACGTAACCACGTAAGTTGTCGCTTGGCATAATTGCGGGATTTTTGCTGAATTTTTTCAACTGCTTGATCCAGTGAAATTTTTCCTTCTAAATGACTTTCTAATTCTTGATATCCCAAAGTTTTGCTGCAGGTAGGATAGGAAAGACCCCGTTCCCAAAGAATCCGGACTTCATCCAGGGCGCCTTGTTCCAGCATATGAATAACTCTTTGATTAATTTTTTCATACAAGAGTTCCCGAGGAGGCATCAAATTAATCATAAGGGAGGGTATGTTAAGCGCTTTATCGCTCTTTTCTTTTTGCCATTCCGCCAAAGACTTTTTTGTGAAAAGGATAATTTCCAGGGCTCTCATCACCCGTTGGGTGTCTTGAGGAATTAACTTTTTTGCCATCACAGGGTCTCTTTCTTGCAACTGGGCATAAAGGGCATTTTTTCCTTGGGTATCCACAAGGTCTTGTAGACTTTTACGGATGGTTGCAGGAACATCAGGAATGGGGCTTAGGCCCTGTAGAAAAGATTTTATATAGAAGCCAGTGCCCCCAACCAGAATAAAGGTTTTAAAATTTTCTTTTTCTAAAATCTCATGAACCCAAGCTGTCCAACGGCTGGCTGAACATTGTTCTGTTGGATCCAGAATCCCATATAACTTATGAGGGGCTTTGCGTTTGTCTTCATCGGAAGGTTGGGCCGATAAAATAGGAAGTCCTCTATAAAGTTGCATACTATCTGCATTGATAATGCATCCTTGAAAAGCTTGGGCTAAATCAATGGACAAAGCTGATTTTCCAGAAGCCGTAGGGCCTTGAATAATAAAAATTGAAGGACTTATCATAGAGTTTTAATCTCGTGTGGGATAAAAGGTGTTCTTTTTTTTACCACAAAACATTCTTCTTGTATGTGCCACACCTGGTGACAATAAATATGAGCTAAGACCTCTTGATGAAGAGTCAGCACAACGGTTCTACGCTCTTTTGTTGTAAATTCTTTCAATAGGTCCATAACTTGAATTTGGTATCCATCATCTAAATGACTTAATATTTCATCTACAAATAAAATGTTTAAGTTTTTAGAAAGTTGAAAAGCCAGCATAAGGCGTGCCTTTTCGCCACTTGAAAGATGATGAAAAGATTGATTCCACAGGGGGGCTAGATCTAAATTTTCCACGACCGGATGGTCTTTTAATATATTCAGAATATCTTTAACTTGTAGAGACCAAAAGCACAGAGGTTCAGCTGGAATATAGCCCCGAATCTGTGCAAGTTCTTGAGTGGAATAAAAATCTATAGGGCGATGCTTTAAAAAAATCTGTCCTTTGTGTGGGGGAATAATACCAGCCAGGGTTTTAAGAAAAGTAGATTTTCCAGACCCATTATTGCCCAAAATTCCTATAAACTGCCCTCCTAAAACAGACCTAGTCTGATTTACTAAAAGGGATTTTTCTCCCATCCTTAAACATAAGTTTTCAAAAAAGATCATGATTTTTCTTATGGGATTGTAACAGAACATAAATAAAAAACGGAGCCCCTATTAAAGAGGTAATAACCCCAACTTTCATTTCAATACCAGTTGGAATCAAACGTACCAACAGATCAGCCATTAACACAAGGCAAGCCCCCCCCAAGGCAGAAGGTAAAAGCAAAGTACTTGGCTTGTAGCCCACAAAAGGTCTTAAAATATGGGGAACCACTAACCCAATAAACCCAATAATACCTACTAAAGACACTAAAGGACCAATACACAGGGCCAAACCCAAAACAATATATTTGTAAACTTCAGAAGACTTAAATCCCAGCGTATACGCCATATCTTCCCCAAAGGAAAAGGCGTCTAAAGCGTATCGAAATTTCCACAAAATAATCCATCCCAGCCCCGTAAAGGGAAGCAACAGAAGAATTTGTCCATACGTATGATGGCTTAAGGATCCCAGCATCCAAAAAATAGTTTCCATGTGAACATAGGGGTCTTTTGAAAGATTTAAAACGAGAATGGTGAGAGCCCCGAACAGGCTGTTTAAGATAATTCCCCCCAAAATGGTATGGGCGGAATTTTTAGAAGACCAACGATTCATGGCCAGCAGGATAGAAACAACCAATCCAGACCCCAACATACCACTAAGGGGCACAATATAAAGGCTGAAAGATCCAATCCCAAACACTAGAGGACAAATGGCCCCAAAGGCTGCTCCAGACGAGATCCCCAGAATGCCAGGGTCTGCCAAAGGGTTACGTAAAAAACCCTGCAAAGTTGCCCCTGTAAGCCCCAAAGTTGCCCCGCCGATTAGGGCCAAGAGAGTTCGAGGAAGGCGTAGTTCTTGGATCACCATTTGGCAAAGTGAAAAGTTTTCTAAACATGTGGAAAAGGGTAAGGAACCTATGGCTAAAGATAATAGAAAAAGAACAACAAGAAAGCTTATTAAAACGCCGTAAATTGAAGATTTTTTCATGGAAGACACCCATGGAGCTGCTCGATACTTTTTAAACAAGGGCATAGGGTTGCAGAGGTTGGTAGATTAATTGTTTGTGTGTGGTCTACAAGCTTCTTAAAAAAAGGATGGGTGGCTTCTTTCATGTTGGGAGATAGAAAAATAATTTGGTCAAGGGGATGAATCAGCAAGTCTTCGAACTCTAAATAAAACCAACCTGTTCTATCTGCAAAGGCATTTTTGTGCCCTAGTTTATCTAGGACATCAGACCACAAGGTATGTCCTCCCATACTGATTCCTTGGACTCCAAAGAAGGCATAGATTTTTTGTTTCGATCTGGTTTGTAGACTGTTCAATCTATCACACAATTTTTTTGCTTTTTGGGGTCTGCCGAATAGACGCCCTAGTTTCACCCACACCTCTTTTAGTTCTTTTAAAGAACTTGGGGTTTTTAAAATGATAGCTGAGACTTTTTTCTTTTTAAAATAGTTTTTTAAGAAAGGGTCCATTTTATCCATAGAGATGGCAATTTTAATATTTGGGCTGATGAAATCTTCTAGACGCCCCCCATGAGTGGGAACATTTTTCAAAATCTCCTGCTTGGAAGATAGATCTGGAGCATGAGCTAAATAACTGACAGCATAGAACTCTTCGGGCTCTAAAAACTCAGCCAAAAGTTGGTCAGAGCATAGGTCTAAAGAAAGGATTGAGGCAGAAAGGGGAGAGATAGTAAGGAGAAAAAGAAGAATAGTAAGAAAGCTGGATTGCTTCGTCGGGCTATGCCCATCCTCGCAAAGACGGTTTGGTTCGTCGTCACGAGGCCCGAAGGGCCGTGGCGATCCAGCTTTTCTTTTACTCAAGAGGCAGTTCTTCTTCTGCTTCTTTTTTAGATTTTTTAGAGGTTTTGCCCTTATGTTCTTTGTGATCGAATTCCACAACAACAGGAGCGGGCTTTAGTTGAGCTTTTGCTTCTTCTTCAGAAGGAGCAATACTAATCAAAACATCCACACGAATTTCGGGGTGGATCTGTACGGGAACCGTATGAACACCAACAGTTTTAATAGGCTGGGGCATTTTAACCTGAGCCGCTGTCACCATTTCACCTTGTTCAGAAACCAATTTGGCAACATCACGTGCAGAAACTGATCCATACAAAATACCGCCTTCACTGGCTTGACGAACCACAATAGCCTTAAAGTCTTGCAACTTGTGGGCAAAAGATTCAGCCTTGCTATGGAAGTGCTTGTTTTGAGTTTCCAGATGAGCACGCTGAGCTTCAAACTGCTTCATGTTCTCATTGGTTGCTCGCAAAGCCTTCTTTTGAGGAATCAAAAAATTTCTGGCGTAACCGTCTTTTACAGTGACAACGTCACCAAGTGTTCCCAGTTTTTCAATGCGTGTTAGTAAAACAACTTTCATAGGAATCTCCTTAAATCTATTTCACAACGTATGGCATCAAAGCCAAGAAACGCGCGCGCTTAATGGCAACGGACAATTGACGTTGTGCCGCTGCTGACACATAGGTAATCCGGCGGGGCATAATACGACCACGCTCTGTAATATAGCGCGACAAAGTCTTCACATCCCTATAGTCAACTTCAATGGCATTAGGACCACTGAAAGGACAAGTACGGCGGAATTTTCCCATTTTAAGGGATGATCCTGCGGATTCTTTCTTTGGGCTAGATGATCTTTCTGTATGTTTCTTTTTCATCATAAAAATTACTCCTGTACAACGGTTTCTTCAACGGTGTCTCTAGAAAAATCACGATCGCCCCGTTCTTTCGGATGGCGTTTCATGATTGATGGACCTTTTTCTAAAGTATCAACTTTAATGTTCAAAGATCTTAGAACGTTTTCGTTCAGACCCATTTGGCGTTCTAATTCGCTGACGGCCGCAATAGGGGCATCAATCTTTAGCAGAACGTAATGTCCGCGGGTGTTTTTCTTGATGGGATAAGAA
Organism: Alphaproteobacteria bacterium; assembly: GCA_037146715.1. NCBI lineage: Bacteria > Pseudomonadati > Pseudomonadota > Alphaproteobacteria > Alphaproteobacteria bacterium. The sequence goes on along the minus strand of JBAWWO010000002.1, from coordinate 62,111 downwards.
AGGGTGCGCAGGCCCCAATATTCGTGCTCCACAACTTCGCCACCATGATCTTTGATCAGCTTTAAATAAGCTTCAGTCAACCCTTCAACCTGTTGAGGGGCTAGATCTTGACGGGCAATAAATGTATTTTCGTAAAAAGGCATTCAAATACTCCTTATGGTTATAACAGCCGGATCATCCGGCAAGAAGCCTAACCCTTAGCATTTTGGAAAGGGCACTATACAAAAATCTGACTCTTTAAATCAGACAGTTTTTAGGCTATACCTTTTTTCAAGGGGGATGGCAAGACTTTTTTCTTAACAGAAGGTTTGTTTTCAGATATATGATACCTTTGAATTGAAGGATACGCTATGAAATATGCACTCGTTTTTCCAGGACAAGGCTCGCAGGCTGTTGGCATGGGCAAGATTCTCGCCGAAAATTTTTCTGAAGCACAAGATGTGTTTCGGGAAGTGGATGATACTTTGTCCCAAAAGCTTTCAACCCTTATGTTTGAAGGTCCTCTTGAGGATTTGACTTTAACTACTAACTGTCAGCCAGCCCTGATGGCCGTCAGCATGGCTGTATTTCGGGTTATGACAAGCTTGGGGGTTCCTTTGACGGTGTTTTCCTATGCCGCAGGACATTCTTTGGGTGAGTATTCGGCCTTGGCAGCAACAGGCGCCCTAACTTTGGCGGACACAACTCGCCTGTTAAGAACGCGGGGGGACGCTATGCAAAAAGCTATTCCCTTAGGCCATGGAGCCATGACAGCTGTTATTGGGGCTGATGATGGGGCCTTGAACAATATTGTTAAGGATTGTTCGGCTTTTGGCGTTTGTGAAATTGCGAATGATAACGCGCCGGGTCAAGTCATTTTAAGTGGCGAAAAGAAAGCCTTGGATCAAGTAAGCCCTCTGGCTGAAAAATATGGAGTCAGAAAAATTATTCCTTTGAACGTAAGTGCACCCTTCCATTGCTCACTGATGAAACCAGCGGCTTTGGCGATGGAAGAGGCTTTGAACGAGGTTTCTATAAATTACCCAGGTATTCCTATTCTACCAAACGTAACAGCGCGCCCTGAAACGAAGCCAGACATCTTGAAAAGTTTGCTCGTGATGCAGATAACAGGTCGTGTAAGATGGCGTGAAACCGTCCTACATATGCAGGAAATGGGTGTCACCCACATTATAGAGGCGGGGTCTGGAAAAGTTCTTGCGGGGCTTATTAAGCGGATCACGCCAGACATTCAGGTTCAGTCTGTTCATACGCCTGAAGAAATTGATAATTGTATTAAAACCATGGAAAGGGGAATCTAATGTTTCAATTGAATAACAGAAAAATGCTTGTGACGGGCGCCTCTGGCGGTCTTGGGCGCGCTATTGCCGAAATGTTTCACGCGCAAGGGGCAACAGTTGCCTTATCCGGCAGAAATGTGGAAAACTTAGAAAAACTAAAGAAAGATTTAGGGGGCGAACGCCTTCACATTGTTCCCTGCGATCTAAATGATTCAGACCAAGTAGACCAACTGATCGCTAAAGCGACAGAGGCTATGGGGGGATTTGATACCCTAGTCAATAATGCGGGCATCACAAAAGATGGCTTGTTGCTGATGATGAAACTACCCGACTGGCAAGAAGTGCTGCGGGTTAATCTTGAAGTTGCGTTTCGGTTGTCAAAAGCCGCTTTACGCCCCATGCTGAAAGAAAATTTCGGGCGGATTATTAACATTACTTCCGTCGTTGGGGTAATGGGAAATCCAGGCCAAGCCAACTATGCAGCAGCTAAAGCAGGGCTTATTGGTTTTTCAAAATCTTTGGCAAAAGAAGTAGCGGCTCGTGGCGTAACAGTTAATTGTATTGCTCCCGGCTTTATTCAATCAGCCATGACAGATGTATTAACAGATGATCAACGTCAAAAAATTAACCAGAATATTCCAATGGGACGCATTGGATCTTCCCACGATATAGGATCAGCCGCCACCTTTCTGGCAAGTGTTGAAGCAGGCTACATTACGGGGCAGACGTTGCACGTGAACGGCGGCATGCACATGGTGTAAAAACCTAGCCTTTTGGCCGATTACTTCGCGAAATCGCAGGTGCGTGGATTCCTAAGGTACCAAGTGTACCTGTCGGAATCCCCGCCCTTTATTTCACTCGTACTCGACGCAAAAATCTAGGTTTTAGGGAGAATGCCTTTTAGCCGACACCTTCGCGAAATCGCAGGTTCGTGAATTCCTAAGGTACCAAGTGTACCTGTCGGAATCTCCACCCATATTTGGGCTATATAAGAAGTCTATTCTTGAGCCCCGAAGGGGCAAGGATCCATATTTTACACGACAGGGCGTTTCGCACAGGAGATTTTCCTTTTTAAATCTCTAGCCTTTTAGACTAGGTTCTGCTTGAATATAGACATATAAAAAATTACCTAGGGAGGCCCTGTTGAAAATATTTATTTTATTGCTTATTGGACTGTTTGGATATTTATCAGAAACTCAGGCTTATCCTCGCGGAAATTGTTATTATGGGAAATGTAATGGGCCTTTTGGAAATCCTTACTCTCAGTATTCTCCCTATCAAAATTCGCCCTATGCTACTACTAATAATTCTACAAACTATAGTGCTTACCTGACAACAGCTAAGCAGGTTTTTAATGAAAATCATCCCAATTGTTTTCGGGGAAACTGCAGAACTTATAGGGGATTTATGAGCTGTTTAGAGACTCCCCTTACAAGCCCCTATGCGAAGTTTGCAAATAAACCTGTTCTCGTTTCCACGCCGGCATCTTTTAATGCCTTTCAAGCCTTTAGGACAAAGCACCCTAATTGCTACAGGAACTTTTGTAATGAGGTCTGCTCTGAATTTTCAGATGAATACCTTGAAAAGAAAAACGCAGGGGGCCTTAAGAACCTATTTTCGAAAAAATTTGATCAGACTGTCTATGAAAGACGTGTAGAAACCATGGGAAAATTATGTTCCAAAAAAACACCGGATGCAGATCAACTTAGATTCATGTGTGGTTTGTGCACCGCCTATATAACCCATGAAAACACGTTAATACCAAACTGTGAAGATAAGGGGCGCAAAATTGAACCCATTTACTATGCTCATCCTTTTAAAAATGGGATTATTAATCGAGGGCCCCAGAAATATCCCTATCAATATTCTGCCAAGTCCCCATCCCAGATTTCTGCAAAGACGACCACAACATTTGAGGATGATGCGGATCAAAAGCATAGTGTGATTCGCAAAAAACTAAAAAAAGCAGAGCCTGCCGATGAGGATGAGGCAGAAGAAGACGAGAACGAGGAAGAAGAAGAGTAATACGATTCTAAATCTTACCGCGGCGATCCTTTAGTTCTTGTCCATAAGTTTTCAAATCAGTCATGGGTTTCTGAGCCACCCCTGTCTCCATAGCGGCTTGAGCCACAGCTACGGGCAGTCTAACCAAAAGCCGTGGATCAAAAGGAACAGGAATAATATATTTTTTGCCAAATTTAAGAGTTCGCCCTGCATAAATAGCCTGAACTTCTGCAGGCACATCTTCTTTTGCTAGAGCAGCCAAAGCTTTTGCTGCTGCTATTTTCATGTCGTCATTAATTTCTGTAGAGCGCGTATCCAGGGCCCCCCGGAACAAATAGGGGAAACACAAAGCGTTATTCACTTGGTTAGGGTAATCGGACCGACCCGTTGCAATAATGGCATCTGGACATACGGCATAAACTTCCTCAGGCGTGATTTCTGGGTCAGGGTTGGCCATGGCAAAAATGATGGGGTCTTTGGCCATGCTTTTCACCATTTCTTGGGTGAAAGCTTTCTTAGAAGACACGCCAATCAATACGTCAGCACCTACAGCAGCTTCTGTCAAAGTTCGTGCAGTTGTGTCTGTAGCAAATTCTTCTTTCCATTGATTCATGGAATCAGAGCGGCCTTTGTAAATTACACCTGTTCTGTCAACCAGCGTCAGATTCTTTTTGGGGACGCCCATCTTTACAATAAGGCGTGCACAAGCAATGGCAGCAGCCCCTGCTCCATTTATCACAATTTTGACCTGGGAAAGGTTTTTATGGGTCAATTCAAGAGCATTCAAAAGGGCGGCCAGCACACAAATGGCTGTTCCATGTTGATCGTCATGGAACACGGGAATAGACATGAAAGCCTTTAACTGTTCTTCAATCAAAAAGCATTCAGGGGCTTTAATATCTTCCAAGTTAATCCCCCCAAAACTGGGGCCTAAATACTTAACAGCATTCACAAATTCTTCCACATTCTCTGTATCCACTTCCAAATCAAAAGAATCAATATCGGCAAATTTTTTAAATAGGATAGCCTTACCTTCCATAACGGGTTTTGAGGCCAAGGCGCCCAGATTTCCTAATCCCAAAACAGCTGTTCCATTAGAAATAACAGCGACGGTATTGCCCTTTGTTGTGTACTCATAGGCAAGGGAAGGATCTTTTGCAATTTCAAGGCAGGGAAGGCCAACGCCGGGAGTATATGCCAAAGATAGGTCACGAATGGACTGCAAAGGCTTTGTGGGGGTGATTTCAAATTTTCCTGGTTTTTTGCCCTTATGATAAGCGAGTATTTCTTCAGGGGTAATCTGTATTTTCATTTCCTTAAATTCCTTTTCGTATAAAACCTATTCGAGAGTTTTACAAAAATTTAGCACAAATTGCTATCTTAATTTATTATAGCACATAAAAGCAGGGGTTTTTTCTAGATACAACTAGGTATTTCTGATAAGCTGACCCTATGCTTGGGACTTGACTATCTTTCTATCAAGCGGTAAAGGCTATGATAACTTTTAAGGATGAAGGTTTCTTTATGATTATTGATTTATTTTTTTTGGGCATTACTTTTTTGCTGGGCTGTTTGCTTTATTTGCGACTGGGTCGTCGTACAGGGGCTGAAAAAAGCCCCCTGATGTATGCTCAAAGATTTATGCGCTCTACTAAAGAAGAAGAAAACGTTCCCCAAATTGCGGAACTTCCCTTTGTCGTGGCCATTAGGCAAATTCAGAAAATAGATAAAAATTTTTCTTTGGAGGGGTTCCTAGCTTTCGCCCAGTCTTCTTTTGAGACTATTATTACAACTTACATCAAGGGAAATCTTGAAGATTTAAAGAATTTTTTAAGCAAGCCTATGTATGACTTGTATGAAAAAGAAAAACTGGTGCATGCAAAGAAAAAGCTGATAGGGGATTTGTTATTTTTTAGGTTGATTTCAGCAACCATTAAAGAAATTAAAATAGAAAAATCTATCGCCGAAATTCAAGTATGGTTTGTGTCGGAGCAAACTCAAGTCTTGAAGAATTCAAAAGAAAAAATCGTGGAAGGCGACGAAAATAGCATCGATCGGATTAGCGAATTGTGGACCTTTCAAAGAACCATTACCCGCAAGGGCGATCCGTGGGTACTTAGTGCCGTTGGGGCCCATGCTGAATAACCCAACGTCAGAAATCAGCTACTACTTCGCAAAACTACAAGCTCTTGGAGTTAATCTTCCCCGATTGAATCTCTTGGGCTTGGCCCGAGGGCCCATTCTTTGTTTTGGGCTTATAGTTTTTCTTTTGCTTCTTACAGGTTGTAAAACCGGCCATCATTCTTCCTCTCTTTCCGTTAAAGAAAAATCTTTCAACAGCTTGCCGGGCTGGGAGAAAGACGACAAAGTTCATGAAGCTTTCCACGCCTTCCGCAAGTCTTGTCCTGTTCTATTGAAAGGGGATCCTCACCGCACCATGGGCTTTGGAACAAAGGCTAAGGATTGGCACTCTGCTTGTAAACGGGCTCTGTCCCATAACCCAAAGACCCATCATGAAGCCCGGGAATTTTTTGAAGAACACTTTAGACCCCATCATGTAAAGTATGGTCCAAAAAACCAAGGCGTTTTCACAGGTTATTATGAAAGCGAGCTTAGGGGGTCACGCCATAAGACGGATGAATACTCACACCCCATTTATGCGCCACCTAAAGATCTAATTTGCCACGCAAGCTCAAAAAGTTGTGGCAAGAAAAGCTTTTTTGGGGGAATAGCACCTCACCATGATCGACAAGCTATTCATGAAGGGGCTTTAAAAAATAAAAACCTAGAAATTGTTTGGGTGGATGACCCGGTGGAATCCTTTTTTATGCACATTCAAGGGTCTGCGCGCGTTGTTTTGGACAATGGGAAAGTTGTCCGTTTAATGTATGCAGGGTCTAATGGGCACCCTTTTGTGCCGATTGGTCGAGTTTTGTTAGAAAGAAAACAAGTGCGACCAGAAAGTATGTCGATGCAATCTATCCGAAAATGGATGAAAGACAATCCTCACGAAGCAACCAAACTGATGAATAAAAATCCCCGATATATTTTCTTTAAGGAATTTCACGGAGAAGGCCCCATTGGATGCATGGGGGCACCCTTAACGCCTGGACGTAGTTTGGCCGTAGATCGGGCCTTTATCCCCATGGGGGCGCCCCTATGGGTTAATACGCACTATCCTGAAAACTATTTTAAAATTCAACGGCTCTTCATTGCCCAAGATACTGGTTCTGCTATCAAGGGTCCCATCCGAGGGGATATCTTTTGGGGTTATGGAAAAGAAGCAACGCATAACGCCGGTAAAACGAAAGTTAATGGCGAGTATTATATTTTCCTCCCTTCATAGAGTTTCAGGCTTTTCTTCTTTCTGTACGGCCAGATAAAAGCTAGCCCCCTGACCTTTTTCAGATTCAACCCAAATATCCCAATGCATATGATCAACTATTTTTTTGCAACAAAACAGGTCTTTATTTTCTCCAAAAGCATGAAAGATATTGTTCAATTTTTTCTTAGAAATTTTTGAATTTTTGCCGTGTACTTTAAAAACCAACCCCTCTTGATTTGTCTGAATAAAAATATGAACAACTTTATCAGAGTTTCCATAAAAAAACGCTATAAGTTCTGCCAAAACCCATACTATTCGGAAGTCAACTTTTTCAGTTGTAATAGCAGGGGTTTCATAGCTATAGAAAAAACTAGTACTGGGAGCCTTGCAAGCGACAACATCATTAGTGATCTGCATTACTCTTTCTACAGACTTCAGAGTAGAAGGATATTTCTGTAAATTATAATAGGAAGCTATTAGGTTCTTAAGTTTCTTTTCTAAAAAAGATATTCTATTAAAATCAGGAGCCTCAAGAGGAGCAATTTTTTTCTGCACAAGATAATTAGATTGCCGTAGGTGCTTGTACAGATCCGTGAAAGATTTTTTTATAAATATCTCTAAATTATTATTTTCTTTGATTAAAAATCCTAACATTTCTTTCATTTTGCCATCACCTTTTATTTAGACACTCCTGTTTACAAAAAAATTAAGATTTATAAAAATTGAAAAAATATAAATTTTTCCATTTTTATGAAAAAATATCTAAAAAATCATTAAAAACACTGGATCGGGAGAAAATAAGAAGTTTTTGCAACTTTATTATCATGCGGAATTTTCTATAGATTGGTCGCACATGAAATAATAAAGGTGACATATATGGCAATAAATTCCAACAAAGTACTTATGTACTTTTCTAGAAAACGACAAGAGAGTGCTATAGAGTCTCTTGAGCGGGATTTTTATAAAATGCTTTTAAGCCATAAAGAAGGAGGGGAAGGATCGGGTGCTGCATATAAGTTGTCTTCTAGAATTCACCATATGATTTCCCAACATTATTTTGAGTCAGATCTTTTGGAGTATTTAACCCATTTAGATGTTTGTGTTGTGAGCTATATAAAACCGATTGTACAAAAAATCCCTTTTGAGAAAAAGAAGATGAGTACTTAGTAAATTTGAGTTGCAATTGTTCTTATTTTTTTTTACTTAGATATTAAAGAGGTATAAAACATGACTGCAAAAGAACTGAGAGAACAAGAGCCCAATGAAACGGAGAGGTCTGCCTTTTATTCTTTTGTAGGCAGTCGCATTCGAGATCGCAGAAGAAAACTGAACTGGACCCTTGTTGATTTGGGTAAGAAATTGATATTATCTCACCAACAAGTGCAAAAGTATGAACAGGGACTTGTTCAGCTGTCAGCTGAACGGATCTATGTGCTAGCAAAAACTTTGGGGGTATCAGTCAATTTCTTTTATGAGGGTTACGAACGAGTCTTATCTGAAGAAGAGTTGTCCGAGGAATCAGATCGTATTATTTTGAAACGATCGCGACCTCTTCAAGTATTAATTGTAGACAATGATCCCCTTGATGAACTTCAAATTCGGGAAATCTTAAAGGAATGTCCGATTGAGGTAGAAATCTATTGTCTGCACGCAGGACAACAAGTTTTAGATCTTCTAAAAAACAAGACAAAGTTGTTTCCACGACCTGACGTTATTTTAATGGAGTTAGACTTGCCTCAAGTGGATGGCCTGCATGTGTTGAGAGAAATAAAAAGGGATCGACTCCTAAAAGAGATTCCAGTCATTATACTTTCAAATAATCTTTCCAAGCACGTCATGATTGAAGCGTATAAGAATTTTGCCAGTGGATATATACACAAATCTTTTGAGTCTGCTGACTTCAAAGAGCAATTGCATAATACGATTAAGTATTGGGCCTCAATTGCTCTGCCCAGAATGTGAATAAAAAAAAGGGACAAGATTTCTCTTGCCCCCTCTTAAACTTTGAAAAGTTTATTTCAGCTTATAGTGCCTTAATATTGACAGCAGATTGCTTGCCCTTATTTGTTGCAACTTCGTAGCTTACTTTTTGACCTTCACGTAATTGTGAAAGACCAGCCTTTTCAACAGCGCTGATATGAACGAAAACATCAGCTTTCCCATCATCGGGAGTGATAAATCCATATCCTTTTGTGCTGTTAAACCACTTTACTGTACCATTTGCCATTTTATTCTCCTTCGGCTTTAAGTGCGCCGCCTCACCGTGAAGCGGCTTAGAGTAACGTATTCGATTAAAGTCTTAGGAATTTTGGTCAAACGCATCAGATCAGTTTTGGCAGATCTTAAGTATCCGTTAGTTGGGCTGAAGATGTTTAAAACATCCGCAGCTTGTAAATTCAAAGAGTAAAATACGACTCAATTTTTCACTATAGGGGCCTTCCTAGAAAAAGCAAGGAAAATTATCTAAGGGCAAAAAAGCATCCATAGACTTATTTTATTCTTTTAGGTATAAACAAAGCATGGCCATAAATACTCTTTCCATTCGCGGGGCCCGGGAACATAACCTGAAAAACGTTTCCGTTGATCTGCCCCGAAATCAGCTGATTGTCATCACAGGTCTTAGTGGATCTGGGAAGTCGTCTCTTGCTTTCGATACGATTTATGCCGAGGGGCAACGGCGCTATGTAGAAAGCCTTTCCGCCTATGCCCGCCAGTTTTTAGAGCTGATGCAAAAGCCGGATGTTGATTCGATTGAAGGCCTTTCCCCCGCCATTTCTATTGAGCAAAAAACCACTTCCAAAAACCCCCGCTCAACGGTGGGGACCATCACAGAAATTTATGACTACCTGAGGCTTCTTTATGCCCGCATCGGGGTGCCTTATTCGCCCGCCACCGGTAAGCCCATCAGGAAACAAACCATTTCAGAAATGGTGGATCGTATTTTAGAATTTGATGGGGGCAAAAGGTTTTATCTGTTGGCACCTATGGTTCGGGGCCGTAAGGGCGAATACAAAAAAGAAATCCAAGACTTGCAAAAAAAAGGGTTTCAGCGCTTGAAAATCGATGGCAAGTTTTTTGATATTCAGGAAGCCCCGGAATTAGATAAGAACAAGAAGCATGATATTTCAGTGGTGGTGGATCGCTTTGTGGTAAAGGAAGATATGGGGTCCCGATTGGCCGATAGCTTGGCCACAGCCCTGCAGTTGGGGGAGGGGCTTGCGATTGCTGAAAATGCAGAAACCCAAGAGGAAGTTCTGTTTTCAGAAAAATTTGCCTGCCCCGTTTCTGGGTTTTGCCTTGAGGAAGTTGAGCCCCGTCTTTTTTCTTTCAACAGCCCCTATGGGGCGTGCCCCACCTGTGATGGGTTGGGGGTTAAGCTGGTTTTTGATGAAAGTTTGGTGGTGCCCAATGGTCATCTAAGCCTTCGAGAAGGGGCTATTGAACCCTGGTTTGGCCCCTATGGGGATTACGCCATGCAGATTTTGGAATCTGTTGCGGCCCATTATAAAATTTCAGTGAACACACCTTTTGAGCAAATTCCCCCCGCCATTCAGAAAGTTTTCCTGCACGGATCAGGGACTGAAATGATTTCGATTACCTATGAATTTGGCAGAACCCATACCAAGAAAAAAGTCTTTGAGGGGGTCATTCCCAATTTGCAGCGCCGCTGGAAAGAAACAGATAGTGACCGGGTTCGGGAAGATCTGTCGAAATACCAAACCAGCCAACCGTGCGAGGCCTGTCATGGGTACCGATTGAAGCCTGAAGCCTTGAGTGTGAAAATTCATCATCTTCATATTGGTCAGGTTTGTGATTTGTCGATTGAGGATTCAGCCCAGTGGTTTGAAACCCTGGACCAGCACCTGTCAGAAAAAGAAAAGACTATTGCTATCCGTATTCTAAAGGAAATTCGCGATCGCCTTCATTTTTTGAAGAGTGTGGGATTGGATTACTTGACCTTGTCTCGTATGTCAGGAACTCTTTCGGGGGGGGAATCCCAGCGTATTCGATTGGCATCCCAAATTGGGTCAGGGCTGACGGGGGTGTTGTATGTGCTGGATGAGCCCTCAATTGGTCTGCATCAACGAGATAATGACCGGCTGCTGGTAACCCTGCGCCATCTGCGGGATCTGGGCAATACAGTGATTGTGGTGGAACACGATGAAGATGCCATCCGTCAGGCAGATTATCTGGTCGATATGGGTCCAGGAGCTGGCAACTTGGGGGGGCATATTATTGCCGAAGGCACACCCCAGGAAGTGATGGATAACCCCGCCAGTGTTACGGGAAAATATTTAAAAGGGATTCTGAAAATAGATGTGCCTAAGACCCGCCGCCAGGGGCACGAGGGGAAGTATTTGCGGCTGACAGGGGCAACGGCCAACAACCTAAAAAATGTTTCTGTGGAATTCCCCCTGGGTAAATTTATTTGTGTGACAGGCGTGTCTGGGGGTGGGAAATCTTCCCTTGTGAATGAAACCCTGTATAAAGCCCTGTTCAAGATTTTGCATAACTCTAGAATACAGCCAGGGGCCTATAAGGACTTAACGGGTTTTCAGTATATTGATAAGGTTATTGATATTGACCAGGCGCCTATCGGCAGAACGCCACGGTCTAACCCAGCTACCTATACAGGGGTCTTTACGCCCATTCGGGAATGGTTTGCCAAACTACCAGAAGCTAAGGCTCGTGGGTACTCTGTGGGGCGGTTTTCCTTTAATGTTAAGGGAGGTCGGTGCGAGGCTTGCCAAGGAGATGGCGTCCTGAAGATTGAGATGCATTTCTTGCCCGATGTTTATGTCACTTGCGACCATTGTAAGGGAAAGCGGTATAACCGGGAAACCCTGGATATTAAATTCAAAAATAAATCTATCGCAGATGTTCTGGAAATGACAGTGGATGAGGGATTGGAATTTTTTGACAGTGTTCCCTTCATTCGGGACAAGCTGGAAACCCTGAAAAAAGTAGGCCTAGGATACATTCATATTGGCCAGCGGGCAACGACTCTGTCAGGGGGGGAAGCCCAACGCATTAAGCTTTCAAAAGAGCTGTCAAAGCGCCCCACGGGCAAGACCTTGTACATACTGGATGAACCCACCACAGGTTTGCATTTTGAGGACATTCGAAAGCTGCTGGAAGTACTGCACACCTTTGCAGATCAAGGGAATACCCTGATCATTATTGAACATAATTTAGAGGTCATTAAAACAGCCGACTGGATAATAGATATGGGCCCCGAGGGAGGCAACAAAGGCGGGAAAATTCTAGGGTGTGGCACACCAGAGGATATTGCAAGGTTGAAAACGAGTTATACGGGACAATTTTTAAAGCCGTATTTAAAAACCTAGATTTTTGGCCGATTGCTTCGCGAAATGCCCCCCAATTGATTCCCTCGGGCTTCGACCCGAGGGTCTAAGGGTGCGGAACGCGCCCCTGTTGGGGTGCTGAAAAAGTAAGGCGTGGGTCCTCGGGTCAAGCCCGAGAAATTCAAAAAAGAGAGCCCGAGGAATTCAAACAGAGAGAACCCGAGGAAGGCAATTATGGGGTGGTGTTCCCCCAATCCCGTCATCACGAGCCCCGAAGGGGCGTCGTGATCCAGCTTTTTCTCTATTCATATTTTTCCTTTTTTTATTTTCATTATTTCCATTTTTCGTTTCTTTTTACTTCGTTTTAGTTTCCCTTAAGGGGGCCATAAGAATCATTAGTGCATTTCGTGGACCATCACCAGCCCGGGGGGAATCTTTACTTTTTTGACGAACCTCTTTCTATCCGACTTGTGGTTGGGGCTATCTTGAGTATCAGCGGCCTGTTGACTTCTCTTAAGGGGTGATATACACTAGACTGTAAGGGTGGTATATTTATGAAAAATTTCTACATTTCTCCAATCCAAAAAAGTTCAATCTTTCTTTTATTTTTCTTATTTTTTGTGGGAGCACAAGTCTCTGAATCCTACGCTGACTGTATATATCTTAACAAGAAACAAAGGAATGAAATTTGGCATGATTTGTTAGCCTCCGCAGAAGATTATCAGATGTCTGAGGATTCGGATTTAGGCAAATTAATTTCAAGATACAATAAAATTCTAAAAACAGATCGAAATCTTGCCGAAGAACGAATTCAACAGCTGAAAAAAATTTCTATGAAGGCTGAAGAAGAAATGTTGTCTGTTCCAGACAATAAATGCCTCGATCTTATTAAGATAACTGCAACAAACAAAGCTGCCTATTTAGAACAAGTACTCAAAATAAAAGATAAAGCGTTCAGGAGGGCTATAGGGATAATGCAAACACCTCAAGGAAAGACATTAGGTCGACGCGTGGGGGAACATTATAAAAAGGAATGGCCACTAAGTTTAGATCCCGCCAATAGATCGCCTTCCTGCTTGGGGGGGGCATTCGATCAATGGAATAAACTTGTTGACTCTCCTGAAGGAAAAGATATTCCAGAATTTTATTTTTGGTTAGAAGGCAAACCGGGGTGGAGTAGTTGCCAAATTAAAGATCTAGAAAATTACCCGGTGGTATTTTTCAAAGACGGTCATGCTCAGATAACTTATCCTCAGGGCTTCATAGGTTCCAGACCAGGAGGAAGAATACCAGGCAGAACAGGGCAAAACCAAGGATATTTGTATGCTATTGATAGCAAAGGAGAATTTCATTTTACGGAATATAATATTTCATCTGTTCCTCATCACCCTGACCTTGTGAGAGGAGATTTGGTTGTATGTGCAGGTATTGTAGATTTTAATTCTAAGGGATTTATAACCTATATAGACGTGTCCAGTGGTCACTATGCCCCCTATACGATTCACTTAAGAAAAGGCATGATTCTTATGAAAGAATACTATAAAAATGATCATATTTTTGATCAATTGGCAGAATATGGATACTATAATAATAGAGAACAATTCGTAAAAACTAAATTTTCTAGCATTGAGAATATCCCCGCCATTTATAAAAATTTTGACAAAATGCCTTTTTCTTTTAAAGAACTTTATGATTGCCAGGCAAAAATCCCTGAAGATCTTAAGGATTCTATCACAATATATTACCGGGATTTTTTCGCCCCCCGTGGAAAGCTTGGGTCCTTAAGAACTTTATTCACAGATTTGGCAGCTGTCCACGAAAGAATTGGAGATATGTCTGATCCCCATTCATCATTATACGTTAATATATCTGATCCCTATTCATCATTATACGGTAAAGTTCCTTTAGAATATTTAACCCAAGATAGTTTGCAAGCAATCATCCAATTTCTAAAAGCTGAACTTCTTGATCTAGATTCTGCTGGAGCAAATCCTCAATTGGAAGCTCTTCATGCTGCTTCAAATGATAGTTTTATTGAGATAATGAGCAAAATTAGAACAAAAGAAGCTGACACTCTGCTGAAAAACAAGAAAAAATATGCTAACCTAGCTTATATGCTAAGTCAACCAAAATTATCTTGGGTTCATTTTTATGATGATCTCTCAGAGTTATTACCAGCCCTTGCCCCCAATATAATGATAAATTATGATGGTAAATCAATTCATCTAAAACAAATAAAAGATTTTTATGATGATCTGAAAGTAAAAAAAGAACTCTTAAAAAGATATGAAGAAAGAACAGAATGGACCAGTACAGATAACGTAAAACTAACTGGTCCAGTGTCTTATACTGTTCCTGCAGGCCTTCGCAATCTCGAAAGCATTTTTATCCAAGCTGATAAAAGATCTGCTGTAGAAAATGAAAAAATATTAGCTGCACGCATTGAAAAGAAATATGCACATATCTGGAGAGAAAATATATCAAAGAGAAAAGCTGCATCCGAAGGATGATTGTGGTTTTAAATACTTTTAGATTCCTTATCTTTCTTCTCTGGAATTAGCAGTATTTTGATTCTTTTCTTAGGATCCGGCAGACCCTTTTCGAAAGAGTCAGGCGTAAGCGTATTAAATAACTTGCTTTGTCCGGTCTTCATATCAATTGTTGCATATTCTCCAACCAATTGATTCTTCTTGTCTGTAATTTTTACGTTGTGTTTTAAGAAAATTAGATCTTTTTCCAAGTCATAAAAGCCTTCATCTGAGGTAGCAATTTTATCGGGCATCTTTATTTTTACGTGCCCAAAAGCCTCTAGCCGGATCAAATCTTTTTTATTTGTAATAGGATCTTTTTTGAAAAATCCGTGCATCACATCAGCCCACAGGGTTGAATCTTTTTGGGTAAGGGTCACATTCTTCCGAGCCTTCATAATGTTATTAGCGTCATCAAATTCCACACTTTCTGCGGCTTCAAGCACAATGGGTTCATCCGATGACAGGAAGTTGGTTTTCTTGAATTCAGCCTGTAGAGAGCAGCAGAAGAATAGGGCGATGAAAAGACCCATGGATCCTTGGGGCAAGCCCCAGGAAGACAAGCAGAAAAAATTCTTAACATGGGACCACATCATTTTTTACCCCCTGATTTTCTAATAGTTAATTTAACGGGTCCTAATAATTTCAATGTTCTGTCCTTCTGATTGATGAAAAAGCCCTGGCTTTCAAAGAACCCTTGATCGCTTTCACCTTCAACAAATTCTTTGCCTTCCATGTATCCTTTATTAAGATCAGAAAAGGCTGAATTTGTCCAAATCTCTAGATTATTTTTATCACAAATGAAGTTAACGCTCCCCTTTAACCATACAAGTTTTGATTGATCCGTGGTAATTTCCCCTTCGTCAGACAGAACAAACAAAACAGATCCATCTTTGGAAAGCAGGCGACCGTTTACCTCTTCCAAATAAACCTTATTATCGGCAATTTGGCGAGCTAGCTTGGCGGTGATGGTATAGGGTTGTTCTTTGCCCCCCAAAAATCGGGGGTTTTTGATTTCCTTTTTCTGGAAATCAATGCCGTCAACCTTAATTTTGGTGCCTGAAAAATTCCATGTATGAATCATGTCTCCAATATAAGACCACAGAAAAACTCCCACAATAATGGCGACAATTCCAATAGAAAAAGCCCGCTTAAGAAAACGAGTTCTGGAAAGAGACTCATAACTTGATTCAATAGAAAATTTGTCTTTCAGGCTCATTAGACAATGCCAAGCCGCAACAGATCATGGATATGCAAAATACCCAGAGGTTTATTGTGATCATCTACCACGAACAGGGCCGTAATAGCCCCCGCCATTTTATACAGAGCTTCTTCCAGCAAGGTTTCAGGGCCTACAGTTCGGGGGTTAGGGGACATGACATCCATTACCTTTTCTTTCAGCAAGTGGGGGCTCATATGGCGCCTTAAATCTCCATCCGTAATAATACCCACCAGCTTATCATGTTCAACAACGCCAACGCAGCCAAAGCTTTTTTCTGACATAATCAGAATGGCATCATCCACCTTTTTTCCAGCGTCAATTAAAGGCATTTTTGATCCCTTGTGCATCATATCTTTTGCACGCTTTAATCTGCTGCCTAAATTTCCACCGGGATGGATTGTTTTATAGTCTTCCTTACTGAATCCCTTGCGTTTCAATAAACATAGGGCAATTGCATCCCCCAGGGCCAACATCATGGTGGTTGAGGTTGTGGGTGCCAAACCATTTGGGCACGCTTCAGAGATAGTTGGCAGAATCAAGGCTACATCAGAGTCTTTGGCCAAGCTGCTTTCCCCTTTTTGTGTTATGGAAACCAAGGGAATGTTATAGCGGCGGGTATAGGCAATCAAATCAAAAAGTTCTTTTGTTTCCCCTGAATTTGACAGGGCAAGAACCGCATCCTGGGGCGTAAGCATACCCAAATCTCCATGACTGGCTTCCCCCGGGTGCACAAAAAATGAAGGCGTTCCTGTGGATGAAAGCGTTGCAGCTATTTTCTTACCCACAAGCCCGCTTTTTCCCATGCCTGTGACAATCAGGCGCCCCTTAATGGCAGAAAAAACATCAAGGGCATCCATGAATTTTTGGTCTAACCGATTGGCCAAGACTGTCAGGGCTTCAGCCTCTAGCCTTAATACTCGTAATGCTTCTGTTAGATCTAAGGATTCCATCTTAGTAGGGGAGTTGGGTGGCTGGATCATCATCAGTCACGTATCCAACTGTCATCAAAGACTCAGGGTGATCTGCCAACCAAACCATCTTACCATAGCGATCCCATGGCCTATAATATTTAATGTTCATTGAATTTATAGCCCTATTTTTACCGGAACCCCCGGCTAGCGAATCATCTTCTTTATAGCCGGCTTCTGAATCTGTTGATTTTGAGTCAGCCTTTACCTCCCCTGCAATCAGCATTATAAGGCAGAAAAAACAGAGTATTTTTGACAATGTCATGGGCAATTCCTTTCAGTTGACTTTCTTAACGTGGTAATTTATTTTACGGGGAACAGTCTTAGATATCAATACAGAAAGATACACGGACAGGAAAGGAAAAAATGTCAGCCCTCATTAATATTTCAGGATACAAGTTTGTTACGCTCAACGATACCGTTGCCCTAAGGCCAAAAATAAAGGGACAGTGTGTTCAACTGGGCTTAAAAGGGACCATCCTTTTAGCGCCTGAGGGCATTAATGTGACCATATCGGGAACGAAGGATGCGTTGCAGAATTTTGAGGAATTTTTGAAGGAAGATCCTCGCTTTAGTGATATGACCTTTAAGGAAAGTCCGTCAGATCATCAGCCCTTTAACCGCATGCTTGTCCGGTTGAAAAAAGAAATTATTGCCTTTGGGGTTGAAGGGATTGAACCTGGCGTTTATACGTCTCCTTTTGTGAAGCCAACAGTTTTGAAAGAGTGGCTAGATAAGGGCGAAGACGTGGTTATGTTGGATACTCGGAATGAATATGAAATGAAATTAGGCACTTTCAAGGATGCCATCAACCCCCATATTGATTCTTTTAGAGAGTTTCCTGCCGCTGTACGGGCCTTAGACCCCTCTTTAAAAAACAAAAAAATTGTAACCTTTTGCACAGGCGGTGTGCGCTGTGAGAAAGCAGCCCCTTTCATGGAAAAAGAAGGCTTCAAGGAAGTGTATCAAATTGAAGGCGGCATTTTGAAATATTTTGAGGAATGTGGCGGCGCCCACTGGGAAGGGGACTGTTTCGTCTTTGACCAACGGGTGGCAGTAAATCCAAACTTGGAAGAAACAACGGCCAAACAATGTTTTGCCTGCCGGTCACCTTTGACGTTGGAAGAATGCAAAACTTCTGCGTATCAGCCTAATGTTTCTTGCCCTTATTGCATTGGGAAGAGGGCAGCAGACGCTTTGCCAGTTCATCTGTAGGGAGAGCGCGAAGGTTTCCCACCTTTAGGTGGTCGCTAACCCTTAAGGGCAATCAACACACCGCTGATAATCAGAATTGCCCCAACGACTAAGCGTATGGAGATGGGTTCGTCAAAAAAGTAAAAGCTTAAAATGGGAATGATAATATAGGATAGGGACATAATCATATATCCCCGGCTTAAAGACAAATGCTGTAAAGCAAAAATCCACAAAATAGTCGTAAACCCATAAAGGCAAATAGCCCCAATAAACATGGGCTCTAAAGCCAAATGAAAGGGGGTTTTCAACGTACTTAAAAGCATGGCGCTTTTCTTAAACAGAATCTGCCCCATACATATTAGAATAACCGTACAAAATGCTAAAACATAGGCCATGAGTTATTTATACTCGAGTTGGGGTTTGTGAACAACACTGAAAAACATATAGCAAGGACAATTTAAGTTTGCAGCACTAAGCGACCTTAGGATATTTGAAGGCCTTCACATTTTTGAGTTTGGGACCAAGAGAGCGTTTAGCCTCTAGTAGCTCATATAGGTTCTCTAAACGTAGCCAGTATCCTTCACTTAATCCAAAGAACTTACACAACAACAAATCTGTTTCTGCCGTAATCCCTCGAGTTCCTAGTACGATGGCATGAATGCGATTAGATGGCACCCCGATTGCTTTTGCCAAAGCGTTTTGAGACAGTTCAAGGGGTACTAAAAATTCTTCCTTTAAGATTTCCCCCGCATGGGGGTTATGTAAAAGCTGAGTTTCTATCTTGTTTGCCATGATCTTAGGTCCTCTTTCGTTGTCAATTATTAATGGTAATCTACTATTTCTATATTTAAAGCTTCTGCCTTATTCCAATTAAAGCAAATTCGCCACTGTTGGTTAATGCGAATACTCCACTGGTTTTTTCTATCCCCTTTCAAAGATTCCAGCCTGTTACTATTAGGAATCTTCAAGTCATCTATGATTGTTGCCGCTGCCAACTGACGTAACTTTGAAAGAGCTCTATTCTGTATATCGCGCGGAAATCGACGGGACGCATTGCCGTGCCAAATTTTTTCCGTCTCTTTACATTTAAAGCTTCTAATCATTAAGTGATACGTATCACGTACAGTTTGTCAAGTCAACTAATTTGTGTAGGCTCGAAAGAGGTGCCGCTGCATCAGCTATTGCTTCCTAAAAGCCCTTTGCGAGCTGAAGTATACTTCGTATCCTTATCCAGCCAAATGTTGCAGAAATGTTTTGCAAAATCCATATCAGGAATATCTTTCAGCATTTTATCATTATGATAAAAACGGATGCTTAGGCCGGGGGTGACGATTACAGTCACTAGGTCGCCTTCTTTCAAATCTGGGTAAAAAGAATTTAGAAGATCCCTGTATTCCTTAGATTTTTCTGCGGTCAAAGTGGGTTGACGCTCCATCACTTCAATGGTGCTATCAACCATTTCCTTTTGTGAGGCATCCCACCGGCATTTCACTTGCAAGGCAAAAAGGGTATTAAAGCTCCAAGGAGTTTCCTTAGACCACAAACTGATGTCATAGGCGGGAATGACGAATTTGTAGACCGTACCCTGGCCCATCTTGGATTGATCGCCAAAATATTGTTTAATAACAGAGTTAGAACAGTCATCCGCCCAAGAAAATAGGGGGAGAGCAAGAATAAAAAACAAAACTTTGCAACTATTTTTCATGGTAAATCCTTATCTATTACAAGAACTTCGTCTTCTTTTACATTATTTAACATAGTCCGAATACGC
Organism: Alphaproteobacteria bacterium; assembly: GCA_037146715.1. Lineage (NCBI taxonomy): Bacteria > Pseudomonadati > Pseudomonadota > Alphaproteobacteria > Alphaproteobacteria bacterium. The sequence goes on along the minus strand of JBAWWO010000002.1, from coordinate 42,516 downwards.
TCGTCGAGCATATCTTGGTCCATATGTTCTGGACGGAGTAAATTAACCTTATTTTCTAAAGATGTTTTTTCTTTCTCTAGCAGTTCAAGGGTTTTTTGTTCCTCTGCTAAGGTTGTTTCCAAAGTCTTCCAAGAAAACCATCCATGATTCCCGCTTAAAAGGTGATACACAACGTAAAGTAGTAGAAAAAAAGCCAAAAAAGGAAAAAGCAGTTTATTCAGATGATATCTAACTTTTCGGCTAATCATTTATGAGTACTTCCTTGGAAATGCTGAGATTCCGGGGTAGAAAGCCTGCCCCTCTAGCTGTTCTTCTATGCGCAAAAGTTGGTTGTATTTTGCCATACGATCCGTGCGAGAAAGAGACCCAGTTTTAATCTGGCCGCTTCCCACAGCAACAGCCAAGTCTGCAATGGTGGTATCTTCCGTTTCACCAGATCTGTGGGAAATAATGGTACTCATACCGTTATTTTTGGCCATTTCAATAGTTTGCAAGGTTTCAGACAGGGTTCCAATTTGATTGGGCTTAATCAAAATGGCATTGCTGACGCCCCATTCCAGACCTTTCTTTAAGCGATTTATGTTGGTGACAAACAGATCGTCCCCCACAATTTGAACGAGCTCTCCCAAGGAAGATGTCATTTCTTTCCAGCTTTCCCAATCATCTTCTGCAAAGGGATCTTCAACGGAAATGATGGGATATTTTTTCACTAGTTTTTCATAAAAACGAACCAGATCTTCCCCGGAAAATTTCTTTTTTTCACCTGTGAATTCGTAGAAGCCTTTTTTATAAAGCTCTGTTGCTGCGACATCTAGGGCAAGGCCGACATCATCGCCCGGCCTATATCCAGCCTTTTCAATGGCCTTCATTAAAAAGTCCAGGGCTTCTGTAGTGGAAGAAAAGTTTGGCGCAAAGCCCCCTTCATCGCCTACATTCGTGTTATGACCCTTATCTTTTAATAGGCTTTTTAAAGAATGAAACACTTCTGATCCCATCCGCATGGCTTCCGAAAAGGTAGAAGCCCCAACAGGAACAATCATGAACTCTTGAATGTCTAAGGTGTTGTCAGCATGACATCCCCCATTAATGATATTCATCAAGGGCACGGGCAATGTGCGGGCCATAGGGCCCCCCAAATATTTATAGAGAGGTAGATCTAATTCCTCAGCCGCTGCTTTTGCGACAGCCAGGCTGGCCCCTAAAATTGCATTAGCCCCCAAGCGCTTTTTGGTGGGGGTGCCATCAAGGCGACACAGAAGATCATCAATTTCCAGTTGGTTCTGCGCATCAAAACCACGCAAGGTTTCGAAAATTTCTCCATTCACATGGGCTACGGCTTTTTGAACTCCTTTGCCTCCAAAGGCAGTTCCACCATCCCGTAATTCTGTGGCCTCATGAGTGCCTGTTGAGGCCCCTGAGGGAACAGAAGCGCGTCCTACAAAACCGCTTTCTAAGATAACTTCGACTTCAACGGTGGGGTGCCCGCGACTATCAAAAATCTGGCGGCCTTTAATATCAATAATACTACTCATGGTTGTCCTCTTACAGTTTTATGGGATTTTTCTTGGCAAAGTGATCTAACTCTTTCAGTTCCCGCAGCACCCATTCCATATCCTTCAATCGAATCATGTTGGGTCCATCGCTGGGAGCATGGTCTGGATCTTGGTGGGTTTCTATAAACACGGCACCAACCCCTATGGCTACAGCGGCCCGGGCTAGAATGGGGGCAAATTCCCGTTTGCCGCCTGTGCTTTCCCCTTGGCCCCCTGGCTCTTGAACTGCATGGGTAGCATCAAAAACGGTTGGATATCCTGTCTGAGCCATAATGGGTAGAGACCGCATATCAACCACCAGGCGATTATAGCCAAAGCAAACACCTCGCTCACATAATAAAATATTATGATTACCTGTGGATTCTATTTTTTTCACTACATTGGCCATGTCCCAGGGGGCTAAAAACTGGCCCTTTTTCACGTTAATTGCTTTGCCAGTATTACCCGCCGCCAACAACAAGTCCGTCTGGCGACATAAAAAAGCGGGGATTTGCAAGATGTCTACGTGGTCTTTAATTTGATCACAATGTTCTGGGCTGTGGACATCTGTAACCAGAGGGCAGTCAAAGGTGGTGCGAATTTCATCAAAAATATTTTGGGCGTTTTTGAGTCCCACTCCCCGAGCCCCCGCCATGCTGGTGCGATTGGCTTTGTCAAAAGAAGTTTTATAGACAAAGGGAATGTCTAACTTTGTGGTCAGTTCCTTTAAAGCGCTGGCCATTTCCATGGCATGATCGCGGCTTTCTAAAAGGCAAGGACCTGCCAACAGCACAAAGGGCAAATTGTTTCCAAACTGAACTTTTCCAGCTTTTACATGTTTAGGCGTCATGGGTATTCCTTTCTAAGGCTGCTTTTATGAATGAGACGAATAGGGGATGGGGCTCAAAGGGTTTCGATTTCAGTTCTGGGTGAAACTGGACGCCTATGAACCAAGGATGATCTTTCAGTTCCATAATTTCAGGAAGCTTCCCATCGGGAGAAAGGCCTGAAAAAATGATACCGGCTTTTTCAAATTGCTTTTGGTATTTTAAATTGACTTCATACCGGTGGCGGTGACGTTCCGTGATGTCTGAGGTTTTATAAATAGAGTGAGCCAAAGACCCCGCCTTTAAATGACAGGGGTATGATCCCAGTCGCATAGTGCCGCCTAATCCTCCATCAGAAGATCTATTTTCTTTAGAATTGTCTTTCTTCCATTCGCTCATAAACCCGACGACGTCATCTTCAGCGGGCCCCCATTCTGTGGTGTTGGCATTGGGCAAGCCGCCCTCGTGGCGGGCCCCATCAATGATGGCCAACTGCATACCATAACAAATGCCAAAATAGGGCACTTTACTTAGTCGAGCGTAGCGTGCCGCGTGCATCATGCCTTCAGTTCCCCGTTGGCCAAACCCACCGGGAACCAAAATAGCATCCACCTCTGCAAGACAAGTTGCTGCATTTTCTGCGGTGATAGAATCTCCATCAATCCAGTGCACATCAACATTTGTATGATTAGCAACGCCCGCGTGAATCAGGGCTTCGCTTAAAGACTTATAGGAATCTTTCATGTCAGTATACTTGCCTACAATGCCAATGGTGACTGTATGCTTCGAACTTGAAAGGGTTTTGCAAAACTTTTCCCATTTTTCCATGTGGGCTTTTTTTTCCCGGCCATGATTAAAGAACTGACAGATTTCTTCGTCAACTTTTTGATCATGGAAATAGAGGGGGACTTGGTAAATACTTTCAACGTCTAGAGCTGTAATGACGCGAGATTTGGGTAAGTTGCAGAATAAAGATAATTTCCGAATTTCATCTTCTGACATGACTTTTTGAGACCGACATAAAAGCAGATCTGGTTGAATACCATAGCCCAACAGTTCTTTGACGGAATGTTGGGTTGGCTTTGTTTTAAGTTCCCCCGCTGCAGCCACGTAGGGAAGTAAAGTCAGGTGAATGAACATGGACCTATTGCGGCCAACTTCGTTGGCGAACTGGCGAATGGCTTCGATAAAGGGAAGGCTTTCAATATCCCCCACCGTGCCCCCAATTTCGCAGAGCATAAAATCATAATTGTCCGCCCCATGGGCAATGAACTCTTTGATACGATCGGTGATGTGGGGAATGACTTGAACGGTGGCGCCTAAGTAATCTCCCCGTCGTTCTTTATGAAGAACATCCCAGTATATTTTACCGGCTGTAATGCTGTCTGTTTTTTCCGCATTCATTCCGGTAAAGCGTTCGTAATGGCCCAGATCTAGGTCCGTTTCTGCCCCATCTTCCGTCACATACACTTCCCCATGTTGAAAGGGGCTCATGGTGCCGGGGTCAATGTTGATATAGGGGTCTAACTTTCGGATTTTGACTTTAAAACCGCGGGCTTGTAACAGGGCCGCGATGGAAGAGGCCGCAATACCTTTGCCTAATGAAGAAAGAACGCCCCCCGTAATAAAAATAAATCGAGCGTTTTCTTTCTGTGTCATAGGTCTTTCTTAAAAAAGTTATAACCCCTTATTTGTTCAGGGGAACGTCTAAAGGTTTCTGCTGTTCTGAATCTTGCGCAATTTTGTCTATCAGCGATGCTTCAGAAACAATTTTCGTGCGCCCATTCATAATCGCAAGGATAATACATAATGACATAAAAATTGTGGCTAAAACAGCTGTTGTTTTGGTTAAGAGATTCGCAGTACCCCGAGCCGTCATCCCGCCCATAGATGGACTTGCGCCCCCAAGACCCCCGCCTTCACTGCGTTGCAGCAAAATAATACCAATCATGGCCAGTGTTACCAGCAACAAAATTACCAATAAAATTAAATTCATTTGAGTCCCTTTTCTATTGATTTGAACCTTATATAATTTGCCATAAAAATTCAAGAAAAAATGCAACCATCTTATAAGGCTATCTTTTACACTCGCTTATACTCATCTTCAAAGCGTTCGATATCATCTTCGCCAAGATAATCGCCCAGTTGAGTTTCGATGATTACAACGGGTTCAGAGGTTTTATTGATGAGTCGATGTTTGGCGCCTTTTGGAATATGGAGGGATGCGCCCTGTTTGAGTTCATGCTCTGTCTCTTCACACAGGGCAAGGGCGGTGCCTTGCACAGTCACCCAAAACTCTTCCCGATGTTTGTGAGACTGCAAAGACAGCTTGGAATGGGGCTTGACCGTAATTTCCTTAACCTTGTATCCAGGTTCTTCCAGCAGCACTTTAAAAGATCCCCAGGGACGCTCTTCAAATATTTTCGTCATACAAAGTCTTTCTTTTTTTTGCAGTATGGATTAAAACAATTGAAAGGACAATAAGGTATAAAACATGGAACTTTTTTGGTTATCAATTTTACAGGGAATTACTGAGTTTATTCCCGTCAGTTCGTCGGCTCATGCTTTTATTTTTGCAAAATTTTTCCATTTTCAGCCCATGACCCGGGCTATGGAAGTCAGCTTAAACACAATCACTCTTAGTGTCATTGTCCTTTATTTCCGAAAAGATATGTGGGAAATGATTCGGGCTACTTTTTTGGTTTTAAAAGGCCGCATGACGGAACCCTTTCACCGGGGTATGAAAATTTGTGTGGCAACTATCCCGGTCGTCATTGCGGGTTATTTTATGCACGAATATTTTGACCACTATGTGCAAATGGCCACATTGATTGGGATTATGTCTATCGTGTTTGGTACATTGCTTATGGTAGTGGATCGTTTTTGTACTGCGAACAGAAAATTTCGCCAAATTTCCTATTGGCACGCCTTTGTTATGGGATGCTTTCAAATGCTTGCTTTGGTTCCTGGGGTCAGTCGGTCTGGGTCAACCTTGATTGGGGCGCGCTTGCTTGGGTATGCTCGACGAGATGCGGCCCATTTTTCCTTTCTAATGGCCATTCCTGTGGGGGTTGGGGCCTTTGTTTTGACCGCCAAAGATTTGATATTTTTCAAGTGTTCTGAGGGGCCTATGGCATTCGTTATGCTGATGCTGCTTCTAACCTTTTCAATTGGGTATGCAACGCTTACTTTTTTCATGAAATGGCTTGCCCACCAACCTCTTTTTATCTGGGCACTTTATAGAATTATTTTTGGCTTGTTTGTGTTGTATTATTTTTATTAGAGTTGATGAATCCAAAAAAAGTTGATGAGTTTTTTAAACTTTTAAAGGCCCAAAACCCCCATCCCAAGGGGGAACTTTACTACACAAACTCCTTCACTTTGTTAGTGGCGGTTATTCTTTCGGCCCAGGCCACAGATGTGGGGGTCAACAAAGTTACAAAATCCCTGTTTGAAAAGTACGACACCCCAAAGAAAATAGTAGCATTGGGGGAGGAAGGCCTAAAGCAATGGGTCAAAACAATCGGTTTGTATAAAACAAAAGCTAGAAATATTTTCAAAACTTGTCAGATTTTAGAAGAACGCTTTCAGGGGGTTGTTCCCCATACTCGGGAAGAGCTGGAATCCCTGCCAGGAGTTGGACGAAAAACAGCCAATGTGGTTTTAAATATTGCATTTAATCAGTCGGTCATTGCAGTTGATACGCACGTTTTTAGGGTTTCGAATCGGACGAGACTCGCCCCCGGCAAAACGCCTGAGGCTGTTGAGGAAAAACTGATGCATATTGTTCCTAAAACCTATATCCACAATGCGCACCATTGGTTGATTTTGCATGGACGCTATGTCTGTAAGGCCCGTCAACCCCTGTGTTATAAATGTGTTGTCCGGGATCTATGTGCGTACCCGGACAAAACAAAAAATCCTGAATCCTGATGCCTGGTTTCTTGCACCAATTCTGGAAGTCTTTTCTTGTTTGCTCTATCGCCTTTTGTGCCTGTATTTCCGCCCTGACTTACCGAAATCATGTATCGAAAAAAGCGACAGCTGTTCGGATTCAGCATGAAAGAATATATGATTTTTTGATGGCGCGTAAAAAAGATCTTCAGTCTAAGATTTTATTTTTGGAAACTGGAGCTTCCGAGAGCTGAACAATATTACTATACTGCCCGAACTTCTGTAACCTCGGGCACATAATAGCGCAGCATGTTTTCAATGCCAGACTTTAAGGTGGCTGAGGAGCTGGGGCAACCGGAGCAGGCCCCCTTCATTTTTAGAAAAACCACGCCATCTTCGAACTTCGTGAAGACAATATCGCCCCCGTCTGCCGCAACAGCGGGCCTGACTCTTGAATTGATGAGCTCTTGAATCTGATCAATGATTTCCCGGTCTGTTCCTTCAACAGTTTCAGACTGAACGGACTCCTCAGGAATTTCATCCAGAATAAGGGGCTTTTTGGCTAACAAATGTTCGATCATAGACCCGAGCAGAGAGGGTTTCAGGGCATACCATTCGGCCTGATCCTGTTTGGTGATGGTGATAAAGTCTTTTCCAATAAAAACTCCTTCTACCCCATCAACAGCAAATAAGCGGGCGGCCAAGGGCGATATTTTGGCCGTTGCGGCATTGGGAAAATCCATGGGGGTATCCAATAGGGCAAACCCAGGAATGAACTTTAAAGAATTAGGATTAGGCGTTTCTTCCGTTTGAATAAACATAAAGATTTACCTGGAAACGGTTTCAATCCACTCGATCAAGCGGGGCTTTGGAATCATCCCAATTTTTGTGTCCACGGCTTCCCCATTTTTAAACATCATCATGGTAGGAATAGTACGAATATCATACCGAGCCGCAATGGCAGAATTTTGGTCAATATCAACTTTTACAATAACTACCTTGCCGTGCAGTTCTTTGGCTAGTTCCTCAAGAACAGGGCCCAACATCTTGCAGGGGCCACACCAGGGCGCCCAAAAATCTACCAACACGGGCAGCGCAGAATCTAGTACATCTTTTTGAAAGGAAGCGTCGGTTGCATTTATAGTCATCATATCCTCTTTTAACAGTCCATTGGGTTTTTTGGAACACACCCACTCGCCCCACTATACCGAAACTATTTTTTTTGTCGAGGGGTAGGTTGAAAATTGCCCGTTTTCAGGGGTCCCCGGGACATGCCCGGGGACGACAAGGGGAAAGGAATGGATCCTTTCCCCTTTCCGTTAATGGTTTATACGGCTTCGATCACGCGGGTGCGGTCGCTCTGCGGTTCATAGGCTGTGTTCAGATCAAGACCTTCGCGCAATTTTTCAAAGTGTTTGACAGCCCATATGAAGCCCACGGTTGTAGGGGCTAGAATAATCCACATACCCCAGTGGCCTAAGTATTCTGTTAGATAAACAAGCCCGAAAGAAGTAATGACGTAGACAATAGCGCGAGACCCCGCATAAATTGTGCTGACGTATGTAAACCTTCCGAAAACAGGGAAGTGTTCCATAAAGACGGCTACTGCTGGTGTTCCTGTCAGCACAAAGAAAGCTGAAAACGCTTGCAAAATAAAGAAGGTCGTAGAGCTGACATTTTCCATTACAAAGGGAAACAGAATAACAAAAGGAACAAACGCCCACGCCCGTAGCCGAACAATCTTTAATGGACATATTTTAAACGCCATAAAGGTAAACAAGAAATAGGAAACCATTTGAAAAATGGACATCACCAAGTTTTGGTGAATAATTTGTTCGGCAGTATAATGAAAGGTGTTTTTCAAAATAAGGCCACAATGCATGAAAGTGAAATAAAAACACACAGCAAAAGCGCACTCTGTCACAAAAAAAGCAGTGACTGTTTTCTTTCCAATTTTCTCTTTCCAAATGCTATTTGAATTTTTTAACAGGGCTGCAGCCTTACCAAGGCCAGCTTCACCCGCATCTTCAATGGCTTTAGCCATGCGGCGTTTCATGTCAGAAAATTCAGGGGTTTCCCGCAGGCGTGTGCGCGCTACAGACCCAACCAGAGCAATAGTTGCCCCAATCCAGAAAGCAATGCGCCAGTTAAGGCCATGAGAGGTTACGAGGCTGGCTACAATCAGCGCAACAACTGTTCCTACACGGGATGTACACCCAATCAGGGCAACGGCTGGGTATCTTAAAGGGGGCTTAGTAATTTCCATTACATAAATAGTGGCCCCGATAATCTCTCCCATAGATGAAAGCCCTTGCATAATACGACAAATCGTCACAATCCACGCGGCAGAAATACCAATCTGGGCATAGGTTGGTAAGTTAGCCATGACAACGCAAGAAATGGCCATACTGGTGGTTGTGATAATAACAGTGGTTTTGCGACCAATTTTATCACCAATATACCCAAATAAAAGGGCCCCAAAAGGCCTTAAAACATAAGTCGAGCAAAAGGCAAAGGCTCCGATAAGCGCCGCCGTATGGGGATCTGTTGCTGGAAAGAAAAGGTCATTCAATAATACCGCCATATGCACATACAGCATCAAATCGAAATATTCCAGAAAAGTCCCAACTTGCAATAAACCTATAGCTTCTCGTTGGTCACGTCTTAAGCCTGCAAATATACTCATGTTTTCCCTCTCTTTTTATTTTTAATATTGACGCGAAAGTAGCACGCACTTGATGTCTGGACAAGAAAGAATTATTCAGATTTATCAATGATGGGGAAAAATATTATTTTTTTCTCTCCATAAAGACCTATAGCTAATCTTCTTTAATGCATAGTTGAGGTTAACGTATTTAAAAATAACATGGATCAAAAAAAGGCTTGACATGCTTTTTATAGGGGGCTTAAATACAATAAGTTATATAAAGTTTAAAAAAAATATGAGGGACGTTAACATGACTAAAAAATTTATTCTTCCATTATTGATCGCTGGTTTGCCTTTCGCGGTATTCGCTGATAAAGCACATCATCATAAAGCAGGTTCTGCTGATAAATCAGGTTTTTATGCAGGTTTAGGTTTAACCTATACGAAAACGCCTGTAACTAGGTTCGGGGTGTATGCGTCAGATTTGCTAGGTGGGGTGGCAGGTTACGATACGGTGCGTCTAGCAGGTAAAAGTAAAATTGGTGGGGCGTTCATGGCGGGCTATCATTATAGACCAGAATCCTGGGGAAATTATTTCTTAGAAGGAGAATTCCTTGCGCGAGTTACTAATAACAAACTTAAAAATGGCAAGGCTGATGTTAAGAGTAATACTAACCCTCCTAATTCGTACATTTTTTCTTTGTCCATTAAACAAAAGGAAACTTATGGGGCTTTGTTAAGAATCGGAAGTTACTTGACAGAATGTTTTGGCCTGTATGGAAGTGTGGGTGCAGTGAATACAAAGTTTCAGACATCTGTTTATGGTCAGGGAACTATTCCTGCTGATAACATAGGGTCTACTAAAACGACGCGCGTATGGGGAACTCGGTTTGGCGGTGGGCTTATTCAAGGGCTTAATGATGATGGAGCGTTGTCTTTAAAGCTTGATTATGGGTATGAAATGTATCAAGCCTATTCAACGGGGCCTTTGCTTGCTTATAATGATCGAGTGGCAACTAATTTAAGCGCTTCTATGTCTCCCAATTTAGCTTCGCATGTTTTGACTTTGTCTTTGAACTATAAAATCTAAGAAAGGAATCCATTGTGAGTAAAAAGATATATTTTTGGGTGTTGTTGGGTCTTTTATCTCTCAATTTTGAAGGGGCAGTTGCTAATCCAGCAGATAACAATATAAGGAGAGCTGCGCAGGGAAACTATACCCCAGACGAGATAGCGATGCTAGTATCAAGCAGGAAATTTACAGTGGAGCAGATCCGAGGGAACGTTTCTGAAGTGAAACAATCCTTAGCCGCGATAAGGCATCCAGAAACGGTGGCAGAGCTTAATAAGGCAATAAGGATGAAGGAAGAAGGAGGGGGAGATGCGAATGCTCTTAAAGTTGAAAAAACAAGAGTTCTCCAGATGACGGTGCTAGCAGAAGATGAAAGTAGGATACGTGGGGAAGCTGGAGCATCAGATCTAAAAGGCACAGAAACACAAGAACACATAGATTGGTTTCATAAGCAGATTAAGAAATTAAACGACTCCAGCGCAGTTTTTGATAAAAAAGGTCTGGAGGCTCTAAGGGGTGAAGCAAGCAAAAAAAAGATTCCGACTATAGAGGGTCAATCTTTGCAGACTCAGCTTTTCGGTATAATTGATGCTAAGCTTGCGATCCTTGACTCTCAGACTGCTAATCAACAACAGAGTTCTAGCCGGCTTAGTAGTGTAGGGGTGAAATCGTTGCAAGAGCTTGCTGTTGAGTATGTTGGACATAGAGATGTTCAGGACCTTATTCAACAGATCAAGAATATTAATCAAATAATAACGGCAAGGGACTACGCTCATTTATTTGTTCCAAGAGCGAAATTTACTGAGTGGTTGCGCAAGAGTGCGACGCCGGGGAAGATCTGCACAACAACTCTAGCAGGAGGCAAGCAAGTAACTCCAGAAGATTGTTCATTATTAATGAAGTATAAGGAAGCTGCCCTAAAGAAAAGGCATATATTGAAAAATATTGCTGGAGATATTTTGACGCAAGAGAATCTAAGGGGGGATGCAAGTCCATTAAAAGTAAAATTTACAACTACACTTGCCAAAATAAATGATGAGATTAGGAACAATAAAAACCTGGGCATTCATTTTGCTTCAGAACCGTTTGGAGACTCTGATGTCTGATTTTAGGGCGATTCAAGCACCCAATAATTGTCTTTCCCGGGTTTGACCCCGAGGGTCTATTTTTTGGTAAGACCAGTGAGTTGGAGTTTGGCAGAGAACACTGAAAATTATGAAACTCTTAACTGAATCTGCTAAAAAAGAAGAAGGTTTAGATCTGGTGATGCCAGTAGGGAAGTAGTTGAATCTGGGATAAACAAGAAAATTTTTTAGATCTGAAGTTTGCAAAAAAGTGGCAGATAATTGGGGAAAATATGAGTAAAAAGATATATTTTTGGGTGTTGTTGGGTCTTTTATCTCTCAATTTTGAAGGGGCAGTTGCTAATCCAGCAGATAACAATATAAGGAGAGCTGCGCAGGGAAACTATACCCCAGACGAGATAGCGATGCTAGTATCAAGTAAGAGATTTACACTGGATGAGATCCGAAGTAACACAATGGCTGTGAAAGCTCGTCTAGCTCAATTGATGAGTAGTAGTAGTTCGGATACGTCAAATCAAGCAACGGAAACTGCTCAAGAGCCGACCCCCAGTGTTCCTCCTCGGCCCGCCAGCCGCCCCCATGCGGCGCCAGCTAGTTTGCAACCTACTCCCCCAGCAACGGAAGCTCAAAAGCCAGCGATGGTAGGGTCGGTTTCCGCTCCTCATCCGAATTCGAAAACGGGAGTTGCTGCTCAAAGGAAGCCAGTTCCCCCCCGCCCCTCTATGCCTCCAGCGGCTAGTTCGCAACCCACTCCCCCGGCAACGAAAGCTTCTCAAGGGCCGGCGACTCGTCCCCTCCCTGTTCCTCCTCCCCCCAGCCGCCGCCCAGTAAGTACTGGTATTGATTGGAATGTGGAGACTTCTGGTAAGCTGACAGAGGCACAACGGGAGGCTCTGAAGAAACGGACTTCTCCTCCACCACCACCACGGCAACCTCAAGCAGCACAGAGAGTACAAGGTTTCAAGATCGAGAGTAAAGAAAGTATTATTCCATCTATGCTTCCGCAAGATTCTGTTATGAAGGAGCTGCAAATTAGAGACGCTGAACAACAAAAACGAGAGCTTCACACTCCTGCCATTCTCAGTCGGAGCTCCTCAATTGATTCTTTTGACTTGCCCCCCTCAGCACTCTCCTCCGGTAAAAGCGTTCAAAAAGAGGGCCAAGAACCTGTCCTTGCGCCCCGTAGAGGATCTGCGACATTCACTATTCCTCCTCCTCCTTTCTCTCTTCCTCCGGATCAGGATATTCAGGCATCAAGCGAAGATGAAGAAGAAGACGCTGCCGGACATCAAGTCATCCGTTTGGAAGGATTGCAAAGCCCTGCGGCTGCAGGGGGAGAAGCATCGCAACAAAGTGATTCTCAAAAGAAAAAACCTCTACTTGTCAGAGCAGGAAGAAAGATATTGAAGTGGGCGGGGCTCAAAAAAGCTAGTTCTCCCTCACCAGAGGATTCTGGATTGACTGAAGCCTCTCCCTTGGCAGAGAAAGTTCAATATTTGGGGCAACTTATCCCGCCAAGGCGGTCGGATGAAAGTCTTACGCCGGAATTTACAGAATGGAGCAGATTAAATAGGATCTTAACTGATTCAACTACATCTGAAGGGGCTAAAAAAGACCAATACATAAAAGTTATACGTCTATTGCTTATTAATCCAAAATTACCTGATTTTATGCGAACTGAATATGAGAACAGTCTTCCTACTAATGTTACCAAAAACTCTAGTTATAGAGATAGGATAGACTATTTGATGGGAGTTGCGAGCAAAGTCTTGGTTAAAAGCTATCAGGGGTCTTCTTATTCTCAAGCGAATAACTTGAGACAAGCTATGTTTAAGGCTGAGGAGGCCTTAAAAACAACAAGTATAAGTATTCAGGGCCCCGCATATCGTGCACTTGTTCAGGCAATGAAGGAATTGCAGATTCAAATGCCAGACTTTGCGGAATAGGCTCTTGCAGAGTAGGAGAGACAGTATAACCAAACTCAGATAAAATGAGTATCTTTCAGTTACTCCCTCGGGCTTAGCGGGAGGGTCCAAACCCTATGTTTTTATAGAAAAATGGATCCTCGAGCCAAACCTGAGGAAAGCAATAGAGGGGAGTATCTTTTCACAGAAGTTTAGCTATAACATTTAAGTTTACGTGACGACTGCAAGAATTCGTCTTCGCAAGTAAGGCGTGGCCATCTAGCCAAGTCCAGGAAGAATGACGGTGCAGAATACATCTTGTGCAGCAGGGGCATATTCAGTTATACATAAAGAATGGTTGCTTTAAACATTTTACGTATTGGGACGTTGACTTTAGACTTCATGAAGTACCTGGGGAATATTTCTTTATTCGCCGCTAACATTCTTTATTGCTGCTTCAGACCGCCTTTTTATTTCAAACAATTTTTTAAGGAACTTTATAAGATCGGTTTCTTGTCTTTGCCGGTGGTAGGGTTGACAGCGGTTTTCACGGGAATGGTGCTCGCGCTGCAAAGCTATACGGGTTTTTCTAGGTTTTCTGCTGAAAATTCTATTGCGACCGTTGTGGTTCTTTCGATAACTCGTGAACTAGGCCCTGTTTTGGCCAGTTTGATGGTAGCGGGGCGCGTGGGGGCAGCCATGGCGGCAGAAATCGGAACTATGCGGGTGACGGAGCAAATTGATGCCTTGATTACCCTGTCAACAAACCCCATGAAATATTTGGTGGTGCCCAAGGTTTTGGCTAGTATTATCAGCTTGCCTCTGTTGGTGATTTGTGCTGATGCTATTGGCGTTCTGGGGGGCTATTTGATCAGCGTTCACAAATTGAAATTTAATGGGGCTTTGTATTTGGAACAAACTTTTAAATATCTAGAAGCTCATGACGTGAATTCGGGTTTGGTTAAGGCGGCTGTATTTGGGTTTATTATTTCTTTATTCGGGTGTTATCAAGGGTATAAATCCAAGGGTGGTGCCCAGGGTGTTGGTTTTGCTACGACGAATGCTGTTGTGTTGGCCTCAATCACCATTCTGATTTCAGACTATATATTAACAGCTCTTTTATTTGCGAAATAGATATGATGATTCCTAAAATAGAAGTTATAAATCTGCATAAAAGTTTTGGAGACAAAAAAGTTCTTCAAGGGGTCAGCTTTAAGGTGATGCCGGGGGAATCTTTGGTGGTTCTGGGGGGGTCAGGCAGCGGAAAATCCGTGTTGTTGAAGTGCATTTTGGGGCTGATTAAACCAGATATGGGCGCTATTAAAATAGATGGGGAAAATATTCTGAACCTTAGCGAATCGGAACGCATGAAAGTGTTGCAGAAATTAGGGATGCTGTTTCAGGGGAGCGCCCTGTTTGATAGCTTGCCCACCTGGAAAAATGTGGCTTTTCAGTTGCTTTACAACTATAAATTACCAGCCCTTAGGGCCCGCACCATTGCCCGGAAAAAGCTAGAATCTGTGGGGTTGGGGGATGAGGTTTTGGATTTGTCACCATCCGAACTTTCCGGGGGCATGCAAAAGCGGGTGGGTTTGGCCCGTGCCATTGCGACGGACCCGGAAATTTTGTTCTTTGACGAGCCCACAACGGGGCTTGACCCAGTTATGTGTGGAACGATTGATAATCTGATCAAAAAGTCTGTGACGGATCTGGGCGCCACCACCATTACCATTACCCACGACATTGAATCTGCTAAATTTATTGCGGACAAAATGACCATGCTGAAAGACGGCAAGTTAATCTGGACCGGGAAAGCCTCCCAACTGATGGCGTGCAAAAATAAGTATGTACAGGAATTCGTGAATGGCCATAAGCATATTCGGCCTATCGTCAAAAGAAAATTGAGATCTGCTTGAGCAAGTCATCTGTTGTTTTTATCTGCCAGGAATGTGGTGTGCACCAACCCAAATGGAGCGGCCAGTGTGCGGATTGCGGGGGATGGAACTCTATTCTGGAAGAAACCGTTGCTGTGATTCCCAAGGGGATGACCCCGTCTAAAAGTTCAAATTCCTTAGAAATGTTTCCTCTTAAAGGAGAGTCTTCAATCCATCATCGCTTTGCGTCAGACATCAATGAATTTGATCGGGTTTGTGGTGGGGGGTTGGTGCCGGGATCCGTCATTCTGGTGGGGGGTGACCCGGGTATTGGAAAGTCGACTTTGTTGTTGCAAGTGGCGGCAGCCCTTTCAAAAAACCAAACTTGCTTTTATATTTCAGGGGAAGAGGGTATTGACCAGGTGCGCCTGCGGGCCCATCGACTGGGCGTTGAAAATGCGGCGGTTCAGCTGAGTGCCAGCAGCGATTTACGGCGCATTATTAAAACCCTGGAAGCTAAGCCGGCACCGCAGTTTGTGGTGATTGACTCAATCCAAACCATTTATCTGGATAGTATTGATTCAGCCCCAGGCACGGTGACTCAGGTGCGGACGTGCGCGCAAGAACTGATTCGTATCGCTAAAAAGAATAATCTGGTTCTGATTTTAGTGGGCCACGTGACCAAAGAGGGCACCTTGGCGGGACCGCGGGTTCTGGAACATATGGTGGATACGGTTTTGTATTTTGAGGGGGACCGGGGCCACCAATTCCGTATTCTGCGGTCTGTCAAAAATAGGTTCGGCGCCACAGACGAAATTGGGGTTTTTGAGATGACTCAAGAGGGGCTTCGTCAGGTGGAAAATCCCTCAGCCGCTTTTATTGCGGACAGGCAAGAACATGTGAGTGGCAGCGTGATCTTTGCGGGGATCGAAGGAACACGGCCTTTGCTGGTGGAAATTCAAGCCCTTGCGGCGCCATCCCCCTTTGCGGCCCCTCGGCGAAATGTGATTGGCTGGGATGCGGGTCGGTTGGCTATGATTATGGCTGTGCTGGAATCTCGCTGTGGCATTGGGTTTGGGGGCAAAGATATTTTCTTGAACGTGGCGGGAGGATTAAAAATTACGGAACCGGCGGCGGATTTGGCGGTGGCCATGGCACTGCTTTCCTCTATTTCAGATACGCCCCTTCCGACAGACCATGTGATTTTTGGGGAAATTGGCCTTTCCGGTGAAATTCGAAATGTGGGCCAAATTGCCAGCCGTTTGAAAGAGGCGGAAAAGCTGGGGTTCAAGGGGGCGATTCTGCCAACTTATAAGCAGGGCGAAAAGAAGAATTCTTCCACGGGGTTCCAAGCAACTTCTTTGAAAAAGGTCATGGAAATTTTGCCCTTTGCGGGGATTGATGTGCCCTCAGGCATCTAAATGAAACTAGAATTTCCTTCAATTAAGAATATTATCGCCGTAGTTTCCGGAAAGGGGGGCGTTGGAAAATCAACAATTGCCTTTACCCTTGCCAATTTATTGGTGAAAGATGGTTTGAAGGTGGGGTTACTGGATGGGGATATTTATGGCCCCTCAGTCCCCAAACTGATGGGCATTGAGGACAAACCAAAGATTCAGGATAAAAAGTTTGTGCCCCTTGAGAAGGATGGACTTAAGGCCATGTCTATGGGGTTTTTGCTGGAAAAAACAAATCCTGTGGTGTGGCGGGGACCTATGGTACAAACGGCGGTGAAGCAGCTGTTTCAAGATGTGGCATGGGGGGATTTGGATTGGCTGGTGGTAGACATGCCGCCGGGAACGGGGGATGCCCATTTGACCCTGGCCCAGTCGATTCCCTTGATGGGGGTGATCGTGATTACAACGCCGCAAGAATTAGCCGCGCAGGACGCCGCCAAATGCCTGGAAATGTATAGAATGCTGAAGATCCCTATTCTGGGCGTGGTGGATAATATGAAGGGGGTAGCTTGCCCCTGTTGCCAAGAAAATTTCGAAATTTTCCCCGGCCGTGGGGGAGAAGATCTGGCCGAGCATTTCCAAGTGCCCTATCTGGGGGCGGTGCCGTTAGACCCTGGGATGGGGGCGGTGGAGAAGATAAAAAACCATCTTTTTGGGTATAAAACCTAGCCTTTTGTGGCTTGAGGGTGACATATTATGTGAACCTATACATATACAATTATTCCCTTGCAATTTAATTTCACATCCTCCATATATTTGCCGGAGTAATTTTTTTAGAGGTTTAAAATGCATACTAAGTTTTTCTATACGGTTCTTTTTAGTTTAGCTTTAAGTCAGCAGGGTCATTCTGCTGCGTACGATTTGACGAGTGAAGAGGCTGCTAAAAAACTCATCACCCATGCAATGAATGGATATGATCGTGCCAATATAATAACCGCTCTAGCAGCTGTGCCTGCGGCTGAGGTGGATGGCTTTATTAGCGCTGCTCAAAGCCTCATCACCGCTGCAATGAGTGGATTTGACCGATCTGCAATAATAACCGCTCTAGCAGCTGTGCCTGCGGATGAGAGGGATGGCATTAGTAGCGCTGCTCAAAGACTCATCACCTCTGCAATGAATGGATTTGACCAATCTGCAATAATAACCGCTCTAGCAGCTGTGCCTGTGGATGAGAGGGAGGGCTTTATTATCACTGCTGAAACACTCATCACCGATGCAATGGGTGAATTCATCACCCCTGCACTGAGTTTCCGTCTGAAGATAATAATCACTCTAGCAGCTCTGCCTGCGGCTGAGAGGGAGGGCTTTAGTAGCGCTGCTCACGGACTCATCACCGCTGCAATGAGTGGATATAATCGTGCCAATATAATAACCGCTCTAGCAGCTGTACCTGCGGCTAACAGAGAGGGGATTAGTATCGCTGCTCAAAGACTCATCACCCGTGGAATGCAATATAATTGTCCCAATCATGGATATGATTGTGCCAGTACAATAACCGCTCTCGCACGTGTGCCTGCGGCTGATAGAGAGGTTCGCGTCACTGAAACGCTTCGTCTTTACGGAGAAGCTGAAGGACGAGGAGAAACGCAAGGCGCAGAAGGTCGTGTGATGGTAGAAATTCTTGAAGGCACCTACCGGTCTACTGTCCACCACGCCGTCGCCATCCCCGGACGGGCGTTTGAAGTACATCGTTATGCAGAAACTCAAGTAGCAGGACCTGCGGATGCAGCGCCTAAGTCTAAACGACTCAATCAAGCGGTTTTGGAGGCTATACAAGCAAGGCTTGCAAGAAAGCAGGTAAAAATGGATTTTGCAAAATCTTTTGCAGCAGTGAACGCTCTAGCTGCAAAAATTTACAGCGGTCAAGAATTAGAAAATGCTAAGACGGCTATAGCCACAGGATTGGAAGGAAAGCATGCTAAAAAGGAATTGTGTCAAGTCTATGCCTTTCTTAAGGATTTCCATCCTGCTGCGCTAGAGCTATGGGCCAGGCAATTTATAGGAGAATCCATCACGGCTTATGAAGATAGGCGTAATCCCACAAGCTGCATCAAGGGTATCAGGGAACGTATTGTGATAGGACTGCGAGGCATTGACCCAGAACTCAATAAACTTTTTGGTCAAGCAGAGCGCCCTGCAACAATGAAAGCACTGCTGGCCCAATCTAATTTTGGAGAAAGCGCCGCGAACGCAACCTGGATGGCGCAAAAGTTAGTGGAATTAGGCGCAACCCGGCAAACAACCCCTGAAGACATGGGGCAACTGTACAAGGATTTCTTGGAAAAGACTTTAAAAGAATATGGGGTGGAACATAACGAGACTTTTGAAGGACAAGCTAAGGCGTATGCCGAACTAATCAAAGAAGATTTAGAGGCAGAAGAGAGTCATTTAAAACCAGCATTGGCCGCTAAGTTTGCGGAGATGAAAGGATCTGCATCTCCTCAATTGGGTGCAGTGCATGAAACGTTAGAGGAAAGACGTGCTATTCTGGCTCAACAAGATGCAGCCTATCAGGCTTCTTTGGCGGCAGACGAAGAAAAAGAAAGACTAAGAGCAGAACGTGCATTGGCGGTTGAGCCTCCTATGTCTCATGAAGAAATTAAAAGAAGAGTTGCTGAAGCCGCAGAAAAAAGACGCAAACAAAATGAAGGTGCTGGCCCTGCGGATTAAGGAATGGATCCATGGGGCAAGCCTATAGAGCTTGCTCCGAAGGGTACTCGGGATCAGGGTACTCAGACAGAGAAGCCTGATCAAGCCCTATAAGGCTATCTTTCAAAAGAGCATATACCATTGTGAATCCTCGGCTTTGAGTCGAGGGTTCATTTTTCTAAATATAGAATGGGCCCTTGAGGAATGCTGGAGAGATGAAATAGCCCTGGACTTACTCAGTCGTGGGGGCGGCAGAGGCGCCGGCTAAAATGCCGCCGTCGATGGTGAATTCAGCCCCAGTCATGTAAACAGCTTCATCAGAGGCTAAGAACACGGCCAAGTGGGCCACTTCCTGTGGGGTTCCCATGCGTTTCAGCGGGATATCACGTTCAATATTTTTCAGGTTTTTAGCGCGGCTAGGGCCTGTGCCCAACATGGCGTCCCACATGGGAGTCAGGATAGCGGCGGGGTGAATAGAATTGCAGCGAATCCCATAGTTTTTTTCAGCACAGTAGAGGGCAACACTTTTCGTGTGATTGCGGATGGCGGCCTTGCTAGAGGCATAAGCAACGGCGTGGGGAATACCCACAACGCCGGAGCGGGAAGACATGTTAATGATGGATCCCCCGTGCTTTTTCATCAGACCAATGCCGTATTTGCAGCCCAAAAAGGTGCCATCCATGTTGATTTTGTGAACAGCGTTCCAATCTGCCAGGGCACATTCTTCTGGGTTTTGGGGGCCAAAATGACCGCCAAATCCAATAATACCCGCGTTGTTCACTAGAATATCTAAGCGCCCAAATTTTTCTTTCAGGGTTTTCATGAGGGCTTCCCAATGGGATTCTTGGCTGACGTCTAAATGATAATATTCAGTCCCTTTCCCAAGGGTTTTGGCTAAGACTTTGCCTGGGGCGTCGTCAATATCAGTTATGATGACCTGGGCACCCTCTTGCACGAAAGATTCAGCGATGGACTGACCAATGCCCCGGGCAGCACCGGTTACTAAAGCAATTTTATTTTTTAGCCGATTTGTCATAAGGGTATTATAAAACGGTGGCAATAAAAAAGCTATAGCCGATCATCGTCTCCCAACCCCACAAGGGCGCGGGCAAAGTTGTGGGCGTTAAAGGGTTGAAGGTCTGTGATTTTCTCCCCAACGCCTAGGGCGTAAAGAGGCAGCTTAAACCGCTCGCACAGACCCACGATCATGCCACCCTTGGCGGTGCCGTCTAGCTTGGTGACAATTAGGCCCGTGATGTTGATGGATTGTTGATAAACTTCAACCTGGCGATAGGCGTTCTGCCCCGTGGTGCCATCGATGACCAAAATACTTTCGTGGGGCAGGTTGGGGTTTATTTTCTGCAGGACTCGGGTTATTTTGGATAGTTCTTCCATCAAGTTTGTATTGGTGTGCAAGCGCCCTGCCGTATCAAAAAAGACGATATCATCCTTGTTGATCTGGGCTTTTTCATAGGCTTCATAGGCCAGGCCCGCCGCATCAGCCCCATGGGGTTTGGATACAACGGGAATGTTTAATTTATTGCCCCAGCTGACTAACTGTTCAACAGCGGCTGCCCGGAAAGTATCGCAGGCGGCCATGGATATTTTGTATCCTTGGTCCTGAAACAAGTGGGCTAGCTTAGCGGTGGTGGTGGTTTTACCGGTGCCATTCACACCGGCCATCAAAATGGCAAAAGGCACCCGGCCTTTTTCCGGAGTAAGGGTTTTTTCATAGGGTTTCAGGGCTTTTTCAATTTCTTGCGCCATCAGATTCAGAGCGCCGGCCATTTCATCGTCTTTATCAAAACGGGCGGTGCGCAGTTTTTCAATGATGGAGCGGCTGACGGTGGGTCCTAAATCGGCTTGAATCAGTGCATCTTCCAGATCTTGCAGATTTTCTGGGGCTAACTTTTTTTGAACAAAAACTTGCTTCAGACCTTCCCCCAGATGGGTTGAGGTTTTTGTAAGGCCTTGCTTTAAACTTTGGAACCACTTTTTCATGTTGAGAGTACTTTACCACATAGAAAATTACCGTCTATCCCTATAATTTCAACCTTGGCTAAGGATCCAGGCTCTAAAGTTTGATCGGGTTTCACGGGGGCAAAATGTTCCGTGCGGCCTGTGTGATCACGTTCAATCAAAATCTCACAAACCTGGCCCTGTAACTGCTGAAATAAGTGATGCAAATTTTCTTTGCCTAAAGCTCTAAGCTGGGCAGCCCGATTTTTAATGGTGGCTTTTTCAACCTGAGGCATGCGGGCAGCAGGCGTTCCCGGCCGGGGTGAATAGGGAAAGACATGCAAGTAGCTGATTTTCTGGTCCTTTAACAGATCATAAGTGTTTTGAAATTGATCCTCAGTTTCCGTTGGGAAGCCCGCAATCACATCGGCACCAAAGACCATATCTGGGCGCAAGGTGCGCATTTTGTCGCAGAAATTTATGATATCCTGTCGCAAATGGCGACGCTTCATGCGCTTTAGAATCAGGTCATCTCCGGCTTGCAAGCTAATGTGAACGTGGGGCACCAGTTGGGGAAAATCAACGAAGGCTTGGAAAAGATCCTCGTCTACCTCAACGGGGTCAAGGGATGAAAGTCGTAAACGCTTTAGCTGGGGTACGTTGGTCAAAAGGCGGCGTATCATTTTACCCAGGGTGGGGGTGCCGGGCAGGTCTTCCCCATAGGCGGTGATATCAACCCCCGTTAGAATGATCTCTTGGTAGCCCTGATCCACAAGAAGTCGTGTTTGATCAACTAAAGCACCCAAGGGAACGCTGCGGCTGTTGCCGCGACCATAGGGGATGATACAAAAGGTGCAGCGATGATTGCATCCGTTCTGAATTTCCATGAATGCCCGGGTCTTGCCATCAAAACTTTTGACCAAATGGGTCGCGGTTTCTTTGATGGACATAATATCGTTGACCAACACTTTTTGGGGAATTTCGGCTAAAAAGCTGGTTTCTTTCATCTTTTCTTGATTGCCGAGGACCCGGTCAACCTCGGGCATGGCGGCAAATTTTTCAGGGTTAATTTGGGCGGCACATCCGGTCACAATGATTTTTGCGGTGGGGTTTTCGCGCTTGGCTTTGCGGATGGATTGCAGGGCCTGGCGTTCAGCCTCAGCCGTGACAGCACAGGTGTTGATGAGGATGGTGTTTCCCAGCCCCTCTTTAGCCATCAGGTCTTGCATGACCTGGGATTCGTAGATATTCAACCGACACCCGAAGGTGATCACTTTGTTTGGAATTTGGGAAGACATCCTACAGACCTTAAAAATGGTAAAATTGGGGCGAATGATGGGATTCGAACCCACGGCATCCAATACCACAAACTGGCGCTCTAACCAACTGAGCTACACCCGCCGCACAAGTCATAATTTCTAGCTTCTTTTGATATGAAAGGTCAAGTTAATTTTCGATTGCTTAAAATTCTCCAAGAATCATCTTGAAAAAAGTTTTTATCATGCTAATATCCTGGCAATAACTAGAAAGCGGGAATAGCTCAGTGGTAGAGCACAACCTTGCCAAGGTTGGGGTCGAGGGTTCGAACCCCTTTTCCCGCTCCATAATATTGTGCAGATGGTCTGTAATAGGGCTCCTCAAATTAACATGAAGGATAATCAAAAAAAAATTCTCAGGGATGAGTTTATCGGGAAAATTTTGAAGATTGCAGAAGAAAAGTCTGCGTCTAGTGTTTTTCAAAAGTTTGTTTCCCTTTTCTTTCAGCAGTTTTCCCTGGAAGATTTTGAATTCCATGATATGGAGCTTTTGTATCATTTGGCGGCGCATGCCTTTGAAACTTTAGAAAAAAGTCCTTCAGGGGTTCATGTCTATAACCCAGCTCTTTCGAATGTTCCCCAATCTTTAGAACATACAATTGTGGAAATTACCCATCCCCACATTCCTTTTCTGGGGGATTCAATTTCTGCCTATCTGAACAATCATAAAATAGCCGTGCATAATTTTGCCCATTTGATTTTACATGTTGTTCGGGATTCTAAAGGCAGCATTACAGATATTGATTTTGCTTTACCAGGGCAGGGGGAAAAATCGGCGGAATCTTTGATTTTTGTTGAGCTTCATGACTTGTTGGATCAGGCTGAGATAGATGATTTGACGGGCGAGTTCAAGTGCGTTTTAGATGCAGTGACTCACGCGGTTAATGATTGGCAAAAAATGCGGGATCAAAATCAAAAGGCCAGTGTTCAATTACCCTTGGATTTGTCTTTGGCCGAGTCTGAAACAAACGAGATTCAAGAATTTTTACGGTGGATTGACCAGGGAAATTTCACTTTCTTGGGGTATCGGTTTTATGATTTTTCAAATAATGCTGCTACTTGCCAGCTGGGTGTTCTCAGAAATTTTAAAGGGGCTTTATTTGGGGATAATCCCCAAACTGAAGCAGATATTCTACAGCAAGCCGGGCAGGATGCATCCCCTTTAAGTATTACAAAAACCATGGTCAAATCTGTGGTTCACCGGGCGGTTCCTATGGATGTGATTCGCTTGAGCCATTTTGATGAATCGGGAAAAGTGACAGGGGAGCATCAATTTTTCGGGTTGTTTACCTCATCGGTTTATACTCAAAGTATTCAGTCTATACCGTTACTTAGAAGCAAAGCCAAACAGGTTTTGCAACGGGCGGGTTTGTTACCAGAGGGACATGATGGAAAGGCCTTTTTGCACGTTCTGGAATCATTCCCTCGGGACGAGGTTTTTCAAACAAATGTTGAAAAATTGTACGGGATGGTTCGGGACATTCTAAACCTTAAGACCCGACAAAAAGTTGCCCTATTCGTGCGACCAGATACTCTGGGGCACTTTGTTTCCTGTTTAGTTTATATTCCCCGAGATCGTTACTCAGCCACCTTGCGTAAAACCATTTCTGCCATGATTGCGGATTGTTTAAAGGGGTCTGTTGTGTCCTTTCATACGGAAATTGGGGGTGATTTAGAATTTGCCCAGATCCACATTACCATTGCGACCCCTATTCGATCATCCCGCACCATTACCTGTGATTTGGGGAGTGTTGAAAAACTGCTTTCCCAATATACCCTTAGTTGGATTGATCGCCTTGGGGATCTTTTATCAGAACAGGTGGGGCATAAGGCAGCTAAGGAAATGTTGAATTTGTTTGGGGATGCCTTTACAGAATCCTATAAAGAAAAATTTTCTATGCAAGAAACGGCTGTGGATCTAGATTCTTTAAGGCAAGCTTTAGAGCAGGATTCCTTACAAATTCAAATTCACGAAACAGGAAGAGACCAGGGCCACTTTATTAATTTCAAATTTTTTAATCCTAACTATGCTTTGGCTCTTTCCGATATTTTGCCGATTCTGGAAAACTTTGGACTGCACGTGTTTACGGAATCTGCCTATAAGGTTCAGCCAACGGGGGATAAGGTTTTATGGATTCACCACTTATCAACCTCGGTAAAATCGGGGCAGGCTATTCAGCTGAATGAAGTGCGCCCCCATTTGATTGAGGCGCTGACGGAAGCTTGGTTCAAGCGCATTGATAATGATGGACTGAATGCTTTGATTTTGACGGAAAATCTGTCGGCTCGTCAGGTTGTTATTTTGCGGGCCTATTTAAAATATATGGCCCAGATTCAGTGGGTCCATGACCCAGATATTGTTGAGGCCTGCTTGGTTAAATATGGGGATATCGCCCGCCAGTTGGTTGATTTTTTCTATGCCCGATTTGCCCCGGAATCAGAAATAGATGAAAAAAAGATTTTTGATCAAATTGAAAAGTCTTTTGATCAGGTGACCCTAGCCAGTGATGAGCATATTTTGCAAGGGTTTTTATCAGTCATTCAAGGAACCGTTCGAACCAATTATTTCCAAAAAGATAAGACGGGGTTTTCTAAAGATTATGTGTCTTTCAAGATTCAAAGTGATTTGTTAGATACAGCTGACGACATTAAGCCTATGTATGAGATTTTTGTGTACGCCACTTGGATGGAAGGCATCCACCTTCGGGGCGGCAAAGTGGCCCGCGGAGGGATCAGATGGTCTGACCGTAAGGAAGATTACCGCAAAGAAGTGCTTGAGCTGATGAAGGCCCAGATGGTCAAGAACTCTGTGATTGTTCCCCTGGGGGCCAAGGGCGGATTTGTGGTGAGAAAATCTTTAGATAATCTTTCCTATGATCAGAAACAGCAGGAAGCTATCTTTTGTTATAAGACTCTGATTCGGGGAATGTTAGACCTGACGGATAATTGGGTGAATGGCCAAATAATTCCCCCTACCCAAGTTAAGCGCCGGGACGCGGATGATCACTATTTGGTGGTGGCTGCAGACAAGGGAACGGCCACATTTTCAGACATTGCCAATGGCCTTTCTGCTGAGTATGGGTTTTGGATGGGGGATGCTTTTGCCTCGGGCGGGTCAGCGGGTTATGACCACAAAAAGATTGGGATTACATCTCGCGGGGCCTGGGAATCAGTTAAACGACATTTTCAAGAAAGGGGAGTTGATGAAACAAAAACCCCTTTCACAGTTGTGGGTGTGGGGGACATGTCAGGGGATGTTTTTGGCAATGGCATGTTGCTTTCTAAAAACATTAAAATGATTGGGGCCTTTAATCATGCGCATATTTTCATAGACCCAACCCCTGATTTAGAAAAAAGCTTTTCAGAACGGCAGCGCTTGTTTCAGTTGCCCCGTTCCGGTTGGAATGATTACGATCCAAAAGCCTTGTCTAAGGGCGGGGCCGTGTTTGAACGGTCTGCCAAAACTTTAAAAATTTCCCCAGAAATTCAGGCATTATTAGATTTTTCAAAGGATGTGGTGACCCCTAATGAGTTGGCTGTGGCCTTGTTAAAAGCTCCCGTTGATTTGTTATGGTTGGGGGGTATTGGGACTTATGTGAAAAGTGCTTCCGAAACCCACCAGCAGGTGGGGGATAAAACCAATGATGCCTTGCGGATCAATGGGGAAGATCTGCAGTGTAAAATTGTGGGGGAGGGGGCCAACTTGGGCTTTACCCAAAAGGGCCGTATTGAATATGCTTTAAAGGGGGGCGCCCTGAACCGAGATGCCATTGATAACTCAGCGGGGGTGGATTGTTCAGATCACGAAGTAAACTTGAAAATTCTTTTTCAACCTTTGTTGCATCAGGGAAAAATCACCCTAGGTGAACGAGATCAAATTCTGAAGGACGTAGCGGATGAAGTGACCCAGCTGATTCTGCAGAACAACTATCTGCAAAATCAAGCCATCAGCTTAGTTCAAAGTTCGGGGGCTAAAAATCTTGGGGTCCAAAGGCGATTCATTACAACTTTGGAGGGACTGGGTATCCTTAACCGAGGGGCAGAATTTTTGCCTTCTGACATAGAGATGGAAGAGCGAGAAAAAGCGGGCATTGGCCTGACGCGGCCAGAAATCTCTGTTCTAATTGCCTATGCCAAGATGTTTGCGTATGAAGAGGTTTTGGCCTCCGACCTGCCGGACCTACCCCGTTTAGAAGAAACGTTGCTGAGCTATTTCCCCGTGCCCATTCAGCAGAAATTTAAAGATGAAATTATGCGCCACCCCTTGCGTCGTGAAATTATTTCAACCTTGCTAGTCAATGATGTTGTGAACCAGAAGGGACCTACTTTCTTGACAGAAGGGATGCACGAAACAGGTAAAGGAATTGCGGAAAATCTATCTTTTTGAGAGCATGACTTCGTCAGCCATCGGCCGAATAAATGCTCAAGTACGTTAGTACATTTCACTTTATTCGCCTCGGCTTCCTCGTATTCATCTCAAAAATCCAGGTTTTTTAATAATACCGTCATTTATTCAGGCCAATTGCATTGCACTAGACTTTAAAAAGAAGAAATGGTAGCGTTAAAAAAACAGGGAGCATATCATGGCGAAAAAAATCACGAAATCATCTAATGGTAACTTTTTGGCAATGATGTGCCATTTGAGCTCTCTTCTGGGGCTTTTCCTGTTGCCGGTCCTTGGAAATTTGATTTTCCCTTTGATCATTTGGGGCTTTGGTAAGAGAGATTTTCCCCTTGTTCGTGATAATGGTAGATCTATCATTAATTTTGTGCTGTCCATGTGGTTTTACTTTTTCTGTTTGATGAGTAGTCTTATTTTGTTTCTTGCGATCACATCTTTTTCCACTTTAATGATTACCAATACAAGTGCCTGGGTGCAGACCTTGCCAAACCTGAGCTTTAACTTTGGATTCGGGTGGTCATGGCTTATGATTCTATGGTCTTTTTCCTTCCTTTGTTTTGGATTGTTTATGATTTTCTGCCAATTTGTTTTGGTTCTTTTTGGCTCTATGAAGGCCCTTAATGGGGAGGTGTATGAATACCCCTTAACCATTAAATTTCTAAAAAATTAACGATACTAAAATCTGCTAAAGCTTTTTAACTTATAGGTCAGGGTTACTAGAGCGTTCAGGGCACTGACGTTTGTGCTATCGGATCCAATGGAGCCAGTGGTATTAGCAAGAGAACCACTAATTTTTCTATATTTGTCGAACTCAAGAAGTCCCCCTATCATAAACCTATCCGTCACGTTCACATCAACGCCGCCGCCAATAACCCCACCCCATTGGAGCTTTTTCTGATAATCACGGAAGGTTGCATAGTTTGTATTGAGCGTAAAATCTCCCAAAATGGCCCCCAGCTTAAGATAGGGGGATAAATTATTTATTTGTTTGCCAAGTCTTAGGGAAAGTTCGTAACGTTGATCTTCTGATGCTTTATAGACAAGACCTGTTATGGGTGTTTGGTATTCTCTAAGTTCCCCCTTTTGCATGCGATAGGCAGCGCTTAATCCCCAAAAACCAGTCAGATTAAATTCTTTATCCCATGTGACCCGCGCGCCCAATAGGAAGGGCATGTTCGAATAGTTTATGTTGGCATTGCCGATAGAGGATCGTATCTCATAGGCATGCTGAGCCGCCCCAAAACCTGTTTCAAGACCTACGGATAATCTGGAACCTTCTAGGGTATTATCTATGATTTTTTTATACACAGGAGTTGGTGGTGCGTATTCTTGATGAATTTCAGGTAAGGGATCTTCCGATAAAGATCTTGGTTCTTCGGGGATAAGTTCATACCTTTCGACTTTATGGGAAAATAGGGGAGGTATGTTTTCTGGAGGCAAGACTTCTGCTGTGGGATCCTCTGGATAGTCTTTTAAAGAAAAGGTATGAGAAGTGGTATCTGAAAAAATATCAGCTGTCATGGCATCAAGCCCTTGATCCACATCTTGAAACATGTCGGCTTTTGTTATGGAGGGCATAAACAAAATACCTAGAACAAGCCCCAAAAACAATGACAGGTGAGTGAGTTTTTTAAAGGGGGAAGGCATCTTAAGCGTTAGGACCAAAAATAACGCTTATAACCGGCGGATAAGTAGTAAAAAGAAAAGTGTTTAACTCAGCTATAGTGCTGGGAACAGTGGTATTATTAGTGAAAGTGAAAGTTATTGTTCCTCGAAGCGTTGCAAGCTCCCGTATAGCGTCCTGAAAGTTTGTCAATAAAGCGCTATGATTATCTTGTAGAAGGGTTACTTCAGAGTTTAGCGTAGTGATATTCGTGGTCAGAGTTGTTATTTGAGTTGCTACCTCATCAATGTTTGTGATGCCACCTGTAAATACGCTGTTAGCGGCTTGAGGAGAAGGATTTACTAGGGCCCGAGCCGCTTCTGCAGTGAAATCTCCAGGGCCTGCAAAACATGCAAGATGAAGCGTTAAAACAGCTAATATAATGGATAAAACTTTTTTCATTGGGACCCCCATCTTCTTTTATTCTTTTTTTTATCATCTCTTATAAAAAAACAGCTGTCAAATCTTTAATGGGCAGTAGATCTTGATTTTAGGTTTTTTCTAAGGCATCTTAGAGCAGGTTTGAAAATTAAGGAAATCACATGGCATTTAAATCGGCATTTTTACAAGAACTGTCAGACAGAGGTTTGATTTATCAAGGAACTCATCTGGAGGCCCTGGATCAGTTAGCTGCTGAAAAATCTTTAACCCTTTACATTGGATTTGATGCAACGGCTCCTAGTCTTCATGTGGGTCATTTGATGCCTATTATGGTGTTGAGGTTGGCTCAAAAACATGGTCACAAACCTATTGTGATTATGGGGGGAGGCACCACAAAACTGGGGGACCCATCCTTTAAGGATACGGCGCGCCCTTTATTAGACAGCGCAACTATTAATAGTAACTTACGCAGCATCCAAAAGATTTTTGCCAAATATCTGAAGTTTGGGAGTAGTTCGGCTGATGCGCTGATTTTGAACAATGATGATTGGCTTGGGGCTTTAAATTATTTAGATTTTTTGCGGGATTATGGACGCCATTTTTCCGTTAACCGCATGTTGACCTTTGAGGGAGTTAAGTTAAGATTAGAGCGCGAGCAATCTTTAAGTTTCTTGGAATTCAACTATATGATTCTGCAAGGATATGATTTTCTTGAACTTTATCGTCGTCATGATTGTGTATTGCAAATGGGCGGTTCAGACCAATGGGGCAACATCTTGAATGGGGTTGAGTTGGTGCGTCGTACGGAAAGCAAGGAAGTCTTTGGATTAACTTATCCTTTGTTGACGACAAGTTCAGGCAAGAAAATGGGCAAGTCAGAGCAGGGGGCTGTTTGGCTGAATTCTGATCAATTATCTCCCTTTGATTTCTGGCAATTTTGGCGTAATACAGATGACGCAGATGTTCTGTCTTTTTTAAAGATTTTTACGGATTTGCCTTTGGCTCAGATTGCAACTTATGAAGGTGTCGAGGGAGAGGGCCTTAACGCCTTAAAAGTCTTGCTAGCAGATGAGGCGACAAAATTGGCTCATGGGGAAGCGGTTCTTAGTGAAATTCAAAAAAGTGCCCATCAACTTTTTGATCAGCATCATTTGAGTGTTGAGGTTACAGGCCATGATGCTGAAGGTAACCCTATTTTAAAGACAGGCTTGCCCGTGGTTAAAATATCGGCGGATGTGATCAAGGCAGGTATGCCTATTTACGATCTGCTGGTTCAAGCGGGCCTGTGCCCGAGTAAATCAGAGGGACGACGCTTGGTCCGTGGTGGGGGCGTTTCCGTTAATGGCGCCAAAGTGACGGATGAAAACACAATGATTGATGCAAGCTTTCTGCAAGAGCCAGGGATTATTAGAGTATCTGTGGGAAAAAAGACTCACGTCATTCTACAGCCCATTTCCTAAGTTTTACACAAAACAGGTGACTCCCTCATATTGATGCATTTTTTTAGTTTACATATGCTTCAGAACGTGGCATCCTGGAAAAAATAAGAATAAAAAGTGGGAGAGTAAACATGGCAGAGAGTATTCAACATAAGTTAGACAGGGTCCGCCCTCCGCGGGTGCAAATCACCTATGACGTTGAAGTTGGCAATGCTATCGAATTAAGAGAATTACCTTTTGTTATGGGCATTATGGCGGATTTGTCAGGCGACAGAGACCCAGATGTTGAAATGAAAATTATGCGCGATCGTAAATTTATTGAAATCGATCGGGATAATTTTGATGGCATTATGAGCGACATTAAGCCGCGTTTGGCTTTCCGAGTGGATAACAAGCTGGTGCCAACGCCGGCTGCTGATGCACAGCCCGCAAAAGCCGGCGCTGATGCTGACGCTGATACACAACTGAACGTTCTGTTGAATTTCAAAAGCATGGAAGACTTTGAACCCATTAACGTGCTGCAACAAGTTGATCCTTTGGCTAAATTGTTTGATGCACGGACAAAGCTTCATAACTTGCTTGCGAAACTAGATGGCAATGACAAGTTAGAAAAGTTGCTTCAAAACATTTTAGAAAATGCCGACAGTCGGGCCAATGTTCAAAAGGATATTGCTGCGGCGAAACCTGCAGCAGACGCCAAGCCTGCAAAACCGACTAAATAAAAAATTAGGGAGGAAGACATGCCAGATTCAAAAAAAACCGGAGCCGCAGTAGCCGATAAGGCTGCACCGCAAAGTTTACTTGATGAAGTTTTAACGAAAGGTAAGCTTGTTCGTGACCCGGACATGAAATCTTATGCTGTTGATATGGTGGACGAATTCGTTCAACAGATTCTGCAAGCAGGTGATACGGTTAGCAAAGATACGATTGCTTTTATTCAAACCCGTGTGGAAGAAATTGATCAATTGATTTCGTCCCAGTTAGATGAAATTATGCATCATCCTAACTTTCAACAATTAGAAGGGTCTTGGCGCGGTCTTAACTATCTGGTTATGAATACAGAAACCAGCGTTAAGTTGAAATTGCGATTGCTGAACGTTAGCAAAACTGAATTGCGTCAAGATCTTGAAAAAGCAACAGAATTTGACCAAAGCGTTCTGTTCAAGATGGTTTATGAAGAAGAATACGGCACCTTTGGTGGTAGTCCCTATTCTTGCTTGATTGCAGACTATGACTTTAATAGTACGGCTCCAGACATGTCTTTGTTGTCAAAGCTTTCAAATGTGGCGGCAGCGGCCCATGCGCCTATGCTTTCTGCAGCGTCTCCTGAATTGTTTGACTTGGATAGCTTTGTGGATTTGGGCAAACCCCGTGATCTAGCGAAGATTTTTGAAAGCCTTGACAAAATTAAGTGGAAATCTTTCCGTGAAAGCGAAGATTCTCGATATGTAGCCTTGATGTTGCCGCGGGTTTTGATGCGATTGCCTTATGGGGCTAACACCTTGCCAGTTGAAGGTTTGAATTACGAAGAAGTTGTAGATGGCAAAACGCAAAAGACTTTCGTGTGGGGAAACCCAGCCTATATGATGGGTCAACGAATCACCAATGCTTTCGCCTTGTATGGCTGGACAGCAGCGATCCGCGGCGTTGAAGGCGGTGGGCTTGTTGAAGGGCTTCCTTCCTATACCTTTAAAACAACTGAAGGTGACTTGGCTTTGAAGTGTCCAACACAAATTGCCATCACAGACCGTCGTGAAAAAGAACTTAGCGACCTTGGGTTTGTTGCTTTCTGTCACTGCAAGGGAACGGATAAGGCAGCCTTCTTTGGTGGGCAGACAGCTCAAAAATCAAAGAAGTATAACTTGCCGCAAGCGACAGCGAACTCAACCCTGTCCTCACGGTTACCTTATATCTTGGCCGCGTCTCGATTTGCTCACTATATCAAGGTGATCATGCGCGATAAGATCGGTAGCTTCATGAGCAAGACGGAAGTTCAGAAATACTTGCAAACTTGGATTGCTAACTACGTGTTGTTGGCAGATGAAGCGCCTCAAGAACTGAAAGCACGTTTCCCCCTTCGGGAAGCCCGTGTGGATGTGTTTGATGTCCCAGGGGAACCAGGGAAATATCGGGCAACTGTGTTCTTGCGTCCGCACTTCCAGTTGGAAGAATTGACGACATCCTTGCGGTTGGTCGCCGAGTTGCCACCACCAGCGAAATAAGAAAGGATTATAGAAAATGGCCGATCCACATTCTACTGCTATTTTTCCTTACCAACCCAGCAACATGCTTATTGTCATGTTGGCGGCCGACACAACAAAATTTGCAGGCAGCGTAAAGGTTAACTTGCCCAATGCAGATTTCAGTTATTCTGTGCGGTTGTTAGATCGACCTAAGTTTCCAACGGTTAACCCCGTGGATATGGTGGGAACGGGCAATCGGTTTGAAGGCGGATTCCCTGAGGTCTATTCAACGGAATTACACCTGTTTGTGGACAAAAGCATCATCAGTGCTATTCAAAACTGCTTTGGCGGAACGAATCTAGGAACTATGACTATTTATGAAGTGGGTACAGGCGGGGGCGGCCCTGCTGTCATTACGACTCGCACGCTTTATAACGTATTCATTGAAGCTGTTAAATTTGAATTTAATGCCAATTATGAACTTTGGACATCAGAAGGTATGGTTTTGACTCTAGTTCTAAAATATCCAAAAATTGATGAAATGCGCACACAGTACGATCAAGATATGAGTGCGCAAGGTAATGTAGCATCTTCTTCCGACACGGAAAAAGCTGTTTATGGACCTGGAACGGGAAGTTAAAAACTTAGGGGATAATTATGACAGTATTTACATCAAAAACCGGACTCGCTTATTTAGTTTGCCCAGATCTTCCAGGGGATGAAACCTTGGGGGATGGCAGTGTTATCAGTACAGCTATTCGAGTTTTCAAGTCGGAATTTGGGATGAAAAAGTCGGTATTTCCTGCCTATAACGGACATTTGAACTCAAGTTCTCAAGTAACTGTTAGTGATTTTAGAATGTTGATCAACCAGAACACAGCGGAAACTTTTAAGAATTTCTGCGGTCAGGGTAAGGTTTTTGATAGCGTTAAGTTTATCGTTTTAACCAGCTATGGGGCTCCCTCTAGTATGGCCCAATCAAAATTGACGATCGAGCTTAATCAAGCTCGTATTGCAACGGCCACAGCGAACGTTCCTTACACTCAATATGATTTTGCAGGGCCCGGGCCCGTTACAAGCGATCTGATTCAAGGAGGCGGCAGCATCGATGCCAGATCCTATAGTGGGGATGCTCTGAAAAATTTTAAATCCACAGATCTTTTCCTAATGGAAGTTGGATTTGTGTTTGATAAGGCTAACTTCATTTATTCTCCCGTGGGTACAGATGGTACGCAGGAAGGTCAGTTGGCGACAACATTCCAAGTATCAACTAACTCAATACCTGCAGCAGCCTCCTAATCTAGATGGCTAGATCTTGGGCAGCAATTGGAAGTAGTGCGCCTTTATTTGATCGGCTAATTGATAATCATCCAGAAGTAACGGCTGAGGCTTCTCCCTTTATGAACTATGATAAGGCGGAAACGATAGAGTCTATTATGCGGGAAGCGGAAGCCCTTTTAAATACTCGCTGCAAAATGCCTTTGAAAGAATATCTGGCCCTGGATCCCGCGAATTTAGATTATGGAGTGCCTGATTTATACGGGTTCCCAGATCAATCCTATGGAGACGCTTCTAATTCGGATGGGGCAGGGAAGTTGGCCCGCATGATGGCGAATAGTCTGAAGTTGTTTGAACCAAGGCTTGCAGATGTTTCCGTTGAAATTCGCAGGTATGATGAAGAAACCCAAAATCTGTATCTGCACATCGAAGCCAATTTAAAGGTGGATGAGGTTCTAGAGCCCATCTCTTTCCCCGTTTCTATCCAAAACTTTCAAGATATTGGGAAGCGCGAAAAAAAGGCCTACACTAAAACCTAGCTTTTTGGCCGATTACTTCGCGAAATCGCAGGTTCGTGAATTCCTAAGGTACCAAGTGTACCTGTCGGAATCCCCACCCTTTATTTCGCTCGTACTCGACACAAAAATCTAGGTTTTATAGGGGAAGGCTTTTTGGCCGACACCTTCGAAAAACTGCAGGATCTCAAATTCCTCATGTACCCAAGTGTACCTGTCGGAATTCCCGCCCTTTATTTCGCTCGTACTCGACACAAAAATCTAGGTTTTAGGGGGAAGGCTTTTTGGCCGACACCTTCGCGGAACTGCCCCATTCCCGTCATCACGAGGAGGACGTAGTCCGACGTCGTGATCCAGCTATTTCAGGGCGCAGCCCAAGAAGTAAGGTGTGGATCCTTGGGGCACGCCCGAGGAAAGCAATAGAGGGGTATTTTTTTCCTTCCCTTTTTTTCCAAAAAAGCTAGTATCGAAGACAGGATTTGAACGAACTTCAAATTCAAATAAAAAAGTAAACGTGGGATTCCAGTGACACCAACACATAGAGCCCCACTAATCGTATAAACCTAAAAAGGAGGTCTACATGACTAACCACAACTTAAACGATTTTTCCCAACCTTTAAAGGACCTTGATAAGCGCTATCACGATTTGCTAGTGCTGTTTGAGCGTCACGTAGATTTTGGGTACAACATCGCAATTACCCTGGCACAGATTCGTTTTTTGCACGAAGAAATTCGGGAAGATCTTTCTGTTCGCGCGAAAAAGACGCTGCATTAGTCTAATCCAATATCTGTGGAAAATCAGGGGGTGCGTTTTGCGCCCCCTTAGTCGTGCTCTGCCATCTCTAAGAGGTCTATTTTTTTGACAAGCCTTGTGAAAAATGTAATGATGAAGAAAATCACAGGTAGCATGCTCCGTAGGGGGAACAGGGTAAAAAAAATTGCTTAAAAGAAATATAAAAAAGCAACAAATGACAGGTCACTTTACTGTGGGGGCTAGCCTATGACAAAATCCAGTGATCTTCAGCTTATGTATTACCAAAAAGAGATGTCCTTCTTGCGGCAAATGGGGGGCGTTTTTGCGGCCAAATACCCCAAAATTGCCCGGCGGCTAAGCTTTACAGAAAATCAATCGGCAGACCCCCATGTGGAACGTCTTTTGGAATCTTTTGCCTTTTTATCGGGCTATTTACAACAAGATATTGATAATCAATTTCCCCGTCTTTCGTCCGCCCTTTTAAGTATTTTATATCCTTTTTTAACGAATCCTATTCCACCCATGAGTGTGGCCCAATTCAAGCCTGATACGCAAAAGCCCATGACGACTAGCTATCCCATCCCCAAACATTTTTCCGTGTTTACAGAAGCCTATGATGGGGAGATTTGTCGGTTCAGAACCTGTTACCCCATTGACCTTTGGCCTTTGGATGTGAGTGACGTTGCCATGGTCAAGACTGAGAAATATGACTTCGGTTCTTCTGTCACTGACCACGCCTATTTCATGAAGATTTCTTTAAAGGCACAAGGAACACCTTTAAACAAACTAGATATCAAAAAATTAAGGTTTTACATTAACGCTCACCGAACAGAAGCGAATATTTTGTACCAGCTTTTATTCGAGGAAGATCATCAAATTGCTGTGGTGGGCGGGGGAACGACAAAAATTTTGGGGGCGGGTTCTATCAAACAAGTGGGATTTTCTGAAGACGAGGCAGCCATCCCAACGCCTGCTAATGGGCATCCTGCTTATGGGTTGTTGCAAGAATATTTCGCCTTCCCCAAAAAGTATATGTTTTTTGATTTAGAGGGGTTGGATTTCAGTCATTGTAAGGATTCTGTTGAGATTTTTATTCCGGTGAGTTCGCCTGAAGAAGCTAAGGGGGTTGCTTTTTCTAAAAACACATTCTTATTGGGATGTGCGCCCATTATTAATCTTTTTCCCCGAACAACAGAGCCCATTCGATTTGATCATAAGAAAATAGAATACCGCCTTGTGCCAGACTATAGGCGGGAAATGACGACAGAAATTTATAGCTTAGAAAAGGTCTTTTCTTCAAATTTGGATGCAGTTGAGGTGCAAGAAATAGGTCCTTACTTTTCCTATGATCACCACTCTTTGCAGAATAAAAAAACTTTCTTTTGGTTTGGGCGGCGGACGCCTTCTAGCAATCCCCGTGTTCCAGGAACGGACTATATGCTTTCTTTTGTGAATTGGGAGTGCAAACCAGAGCTGCCCTCAACCGAGGTGGTTTATGCTAGGACTTTATGCACTAATCGTCATCTGGCCACGATGGTTTCTGGCAACACGGTTCTGCAAGAGGATGAAGGCATTCCAGCCAGCAGTATTATTTGTTTGCATCCCCCAACCGTTCCAATTTATCCAGACAAAGAAGGGGCTACTCAATGGCAGTTGATTTCGAATCTATCTTTGAGTTATTTGTCTCTATCTTCAGAAACAGAAAGTTTGGATGCATTAAAAGAAATTTTGAAACTGTATTCTGTAAATGAATCCCGGGATGTGGATATTGAAATTACCCGATTATTGGATATGAAATGTGATCAAACAGTCCGGCGTTTGGGGAAAGATGCCTGGCGAGGATTCACAAAAGGCATGGCCGTGACATTGACGTTGGATGAGGGTGATTCTTATAGCTTAGGGACCTTTCTTTTTTCAGCAGTTTTAAGCCATTTTTTGGGCTTATATACCCATATTAATTCATTCACAGAGCTTTCAATTAAAAAGAAACATCAAGAACAGATTTGGAAAACATGGCCGGCAATCGCAGGAACACAACCCCTTCTTTAAAGCAGACTCTGATTGATGATGCAGATCAGTTTGAGTTCCACGCTATTGTCAAAATTCTGGAGGGCATGAAAAAAGAGTCAGTCCCCCTGGGAGAAGGGGTGTCGCCTGAGCATGAATCTGTCAGAATTCAAACCCATGTGAGTATGAATTTTCCCACCACAGATGTGCACGATTTGGTGTGGTCTGATGATTCCCAAGTCCCCCCCTTGCTGACCACAAATTTTTTAGGAATTGCTGGCATTCAGGGCCCTTTGCCTACGCCCTATACCCAAATTCTGATGGAACGAGATAGTCAAAAGGATGGGGCTTTTCACGGATTTTTGGATATTTTTAACCATCGATTAGTGTCTTTATTTCATCGTATTCGCAAAAAACACTGGGTGGGGGTTTCGGGGGATGAACCAGAAAAAACCTTTGTAGGCTTATGCTTAAAGGCCCTGCTGGGTTTATCGGGGAAAGAACTGAGCAATCGCTTGAATGTTCCAGATCGTAGCTTGCTTTATTACGCAGGTCTTTTGTGGCAACGGCCTCGATCTGAAGTGGGGCTTGTGAAGTTGTTGACGGCTTTTTTCAGGTTACCTGTTTCGATCAGTCAATTCCAAGGGCGGTGGATTCGAGTTCCGGAATCTCAACGAACTTCCATCGGAGCCAAGGGATCTTTTGCACGTTTGGGAGATACGGCTATTATTGGGGATCGCTTTTGGGAACAACAGGCTGATTTTACTTTACATATAGGGCCCATGACTTTGGATCGTTATATTGATCTGTTGAAGCCGGCCCCATCCTATAAATCTTTAAAAAGTTTAGCCCTTTACTACGTAGGAAAAGACCAAGATTTTAAAATTAATTTGATTTTGGATAAACAAGAAAAACCCCAGACAAGATTGGGGTTTGGCATGGCTTTAGGGTGGACCGCATGGGTGAATTCTTATTCGCCCCCACAAGACACGCCAGACAGACAAAACATCATGACATTAAGACCCTTTAAAGGGGTCCCAGGGAGGTATCACGCATGAGCAGTATTCAGTCACTGATTGAAAAATTAAACCAGACTTGTAGGCGGGCTATGGAGGAGGGGGCGCAAATTTGCGTTTCCCAAACCCATTTTACGGTGGATATCGAGCATATTCTGCTGAAACTGTGTGAGAAAAAAACCACAGATCTTCAGGTTGTTTTTAGAGCTTATGATATTGATGAAAAAAGTGTGGCGACTCAACTAAAGCAAGCCCTGGATCAATTCAAGCGGGGGAATAATAAAACGCCTAGCCTGTCGCCCCAAATCACAAAGCTTTTAGAGCGCGCGTGGGTGATATCGTCCTTGACGCTTAAACAACCTCAAATCAGATCTGCAGCTTTGTTGATTGCCTTGCTGCAAACGGAAGAATTATTGGGAATTGTGATGAACAGTTGCCCGGCTTTGTTAAAAATTCCCCGCAATCAGCTGATGGAAGATATTCATGAGCTTATTAAAAATAGTCCCGAGGAAGTGGTGGGGGATGAAACGCATCATCCCAAGCGCTCTCACGAAAGTTCAACGGAATCTTTGGACCGGTTTACGGTTGATCTGACCCGTCAGGCACAAGAGGGAAAAATTGACCCTATTGAGGGACGGGAAGAAGAGATCAGGCAGATTATAGACATTCTGACCCGACGCCGCCAAAACAACCCCATTCTGACGGGGGATGCGGGGGTTGGGAAGACGGCAGTTGTCGAAGGACTTGCTTTGCGCGTTATAAAGGGAGACGTGCCGCCAGCCCTGAAAAACGTTCGTATTCTGAGCCTGGATCTGGGTTTGTTAGAAGCGGGTGCGGGCGTAAAAGGAGAATTTGAAAATAGGCTAAAGGGTGTGATTACGGAAGTGCAAGCATCTTTACAGCCAATTATCTTGTTTATTGATGAGGCTCATACCTTGATTGGGGGAGAGGGGGCTAATCAGAATGATGCGGCGAACCTGTTAAAACCAGCCCTAGCCCGGGGAGAGCTGCGCACTATTGCGGCCACCACATGGGATGAGTATAAGAAATATTTTGAAAAAGATGCAGCCCTAACCCGTCGTTTCCAAGTGGTTAAGGTGGAAGAACCTTCCCCAGAAAAAGCTGTTCATATGCTTCGGTCTTTGGTTTACAAATTGGAAGAACACCATAAGGTTCTGATTCTGGATACAGCGGTTATGGAGGCGGTGAAGCTATCAAGCCGTTATATTACAGGACGTAAACTTCCAGATAAGGCGGTGAGTGTATTGGATACGGCTTGTGCCCGTGTGGCGGTTGGGCAAAGCTCAATCCCCGGGGAAATAGAAGATATGCAAACGCACATTTCTTTACTGAATCATGAAAAAAGTCGCCTGGAAAAGGAAGTCAGGAATGGATATCAGCATGATGCTCGTTTGGATGAAATTAAAGAGGAATTGGAGACTTCTGAGAAGAAACTAAAAACCCTAGATCATCAATGGAAAGAAGAGCTGGATTTAGTAAAACAAGTCTTAGAATTACAAAGAACTTTGCAAGATCAAGAGGGAACCAACGCAAGTGCCCATAAAAAATTAGAAGCTCTGAAAAAAGAACTGGAAAGCAAACAAAAGGATAATCCTTTGGTTCCCCTGTGCGTGGACGGCCATGTAGTGGCCCAAGTTATTGCCAGCTGGACGGGAATTCCCCTGGGTAAAATGATGCGCAATGAAATTGATACGTTGCTGAATTTGAAAGAAAAAATGGCCGAAAAAATTATTGGCCAAAAAGAAGCACTGGAAACCGTTTCAAAACATATTGTGACGTATCGAGCCCATTTGGACGACCCCAACAAACCTGTGGGGGTATTCCTGCTGGTGGGGCCTAGTGGTGTTGGCAAGACGGAAACGGCTTTGGCTCTGGCGGATACGCTTTATGGGGGTGATAAAAACTTAATCACTATTAACATGTCTGAATACCAAGAAGCCCATACGGTTTCTTTGCTAAAGGGCTCACCCCCTGGCTATATAGGCCATGGGAAGGGCGGCGTGCTGACTGAGGCTGTGCGACGTAATCCCTATAGCGTTGTTCTGCTGGATGAAATTGAAAAAGCCCACCCAGATGTGATGGAATTATTCTATCAGGTGTTCGACAAAGGCATTATGGAAGATGCCGAAGGCATTGAAATCAACTTCCGCAATACTATTTTGTTAATGACCTCTAATTTGGCATCAGATTTAATTATGGAATCTTGTGATGGCAAACATCCGGATTTCGAAAAGCTGCATCAATTGATTCGGCCAGCGCTCATCCAGCATTTCAAACCAGCCCTGTTGGGGCGTATGGTTGTGGTGCCCTATTACCCGCTTACGTCTGCAGAAACCCAGAAAATTATTCATCTAAAATTGAATAAAATAAAGAAACGGTTTGAAGGGCATCACAAGGCGCAATTTACCTATGGAGATGATGTGATTGACCTAATTGCCGAAAAATGCACAGATCCTGAAACGGGGGCCCGTAATATCGATTTCATTTTGAACCAGCATGTATTACCGGTTTTGTCAGCCAAAATACTGGAAAAGATCTCAACCCAAGAGCTGTTCGAAAACGTGAAGATTGGGGTTAAGGATGGGGCATTCTGCTGTGCCTTTGGGAAGAAAATTTAGATTTTATTACTCCCCACAGCGTCTTCCAGGGGCTTGCGCTGTGGATCCATAGAAGTCCTCATCAAAACTCTTCCTTGATAAAATAATCTATGGTATTTTAAAGATATATTTTAAAAAATGGATGTATGACAGGGTCCCTTAAACGATTCGCAGTTTTCTTACTGTTTTTTACCGTGATGTGTGCTGCACATTCTGCGCAGGCTATCTCACGCTTTACGCCTGTTTCTAGTATCCCTTATAAAACCTATATTTTTGGCATTACAAATGATGATCTTAGGGCCGCAATTTTAAGTCAATCTGATTTGGTTAAGGGTGAGAAAAATCCCCCCGAAACTGTTGAATTTCTAAAAAACCGGGCACAAGAAGATTTAGGTAATCTGCAACGGGCTTTGGCGGCTGAGGGCTATTATGATGCGGAATTGGATTATTTCGTGGATGCCCGAACTACCCCCTCTATGGTTTATGTAAAGGTTAATTTGGGCACTCTTTATACCATTGGGGCTTTCAAAATAAAATCTGATCCGGTGGCCACAAATCTGGTTGAAATTTTAGGGGCTGATATCAGCAAAGTGGGAATCACCCTGGGGCAGCCGGCGAAAAGGACTTCGGTTCAAGAGGCCACCCTGAATACAGTGACTTATTTGCAAAAACATGGATATCCCTTTGCCAAGCTAAAAGCAGACCGGGTGGTGGTTGACCGGTCAACAAAACAAATGCAGGTGGCGCTTCTTGTTCAGCCGGGAGGAATGGCGCGTTTTGGGAATACCATTTTGCAAGAAAACGGCGGCGTGACGGGGGAGTTCATTAAAGCCCGACTGCTGTGGAAAAAGGGTGAAATTTATAACGAACAAAAAGTTTTAGACACCATCCAACGGCTTTATAATACGAAGCTTTTCAAAGAAGTCAAAGTCACCCACGATGACCGTATTGATGCGGGTGGGTTTATTAACCTGTATCTTAAATTGGTGGCATCCGACCGTAATATTGTACGACCCATTGCGTCCTACATACCAGGTCTAAGCTTTGAACCGGGGGTGTCTTGGGAAAAACGAAATTTTGCGAATCAGGGAGACATTCTAACCACCTCAGTCCAGATGGGTGTTGATCGGAAACAGGGCCATGTGAGTTATGTAGTTCCAGATTTTCAGTTGTTGAATCTTAACTTAAGCAATGATCTAGATATTCACAGCGATACCTTTAAGCCCTTTACCATGACCGGGGGTGACTTCCAGTCTGTCCTTGATTATCCCTTCAGCGAAACGATCGTGGGGGATGGGGGGGTAAGCATAGAATCGAATAACGTGACGGTGAATGATAGTCGTAAAACCTATCGTTATTTGAAAGTGTTGCTGGGTGCTACTTTCACGAATATTGAAGATGAAATGGCCCCCAGGCAGGGTGTGCGTGTTCGCCTAGATTACATTCCCTATATTCGGATTTTGAATCGGATGGCGGTCTTTGAGCAAATCGAATTGAAGCCAGAATTCTATGTTCCGCTAAGCATTGACACTAATCTAGTTCTGCATGGTTGGGCGCATATTGGAGCAAGCCCAGGGGCAGGGAAGCATGTTATACCGGCGCACAAATTATTCTATAACGATGGTCCTGGAACCGTGCGTGGGTATAGGTTCCAAATGGCGGGTATTTTGAATGGTAATATTCCAACCGGTGGTCGTTCAGCCCTATCCTTTGGGGCGGAAACAGAATACTACTTCACAGAACTCTTCTCAGTTCTGGGTTTCATAGATTTCGGTACCACCTATGTGCGCCAATTCCCAGACTTTAAAAATGCTCTGCTCTACGGTGTAGGCGGCGGTGCCCGCTACAGAACCCCCTGGGGAACAATCCGTTTCGATGTAGCATCCCCCATGAAGCGGCGTACGCAGGATTATGCGGTTGAAATATACGCCGGTCTCGACAAACCCCTGTAAAAAATCCATCTTTTGGGGCTCTTCATCGCAAAACGGTGGGATCTCAGGCTTCTAATGTACGAAGATGTACATGTCGAAACCTTCGACCCTGG